>JAURMJ010000244.1 GCA_030830765.1 Quisquiliibacterium sp. | reverse complement strand
GGCACATCTTTGAGCGAATGCACGGCCAGATCCGCCCGACCATCAAGCAAGGCGACTTCAAGCTCCTTGGTAAACAGGCCCTTACCGCCAATTTCGGAAAGCGCCCGGTCAAGCACACGATCACCCTCAGTGGTCATACCGAGAATCTGAACGTCGCAGTCAGGATGAATCTCGCGCAGCCGTGCCTGCACATGCCGCGCCTGCCACATCGCAAGGCGACTCTCTCGCGAAGCGATCACCAGCCTCTGTGGGGCCGGAAAACTCAAGGAAGAAGGATTATTCGTCACGAAGCATGTTCTTGCTGTGAAAGTTCTTCAGGCCACCAAACCCTTAACCGTCGACCACTGTCGCCGACTGACAGGCAGGCGCTCGGGCACCTCTCTGAGCACGACCTGCCAGAACGGATCACTGGTGTCATCACCTTCGCCGGGCTTGACGCGTTCGAATCCCGCAATCGACGGCCGGGCGACCAGTGCATTGCGATGAATCCGTATGAAGCGATCGCTGAATTCCTCCTCGAGGCTCGTCAGCGACTCCTCGACCAGCAACTCGCGCTCCACCGTGCGCACGGTGACATACTTGAGCTCGGCCTTGAGGTAGATGATGTCCTCCAGCGGCACCAGAATCAGCTTGCCCCGTTCATGAACCGACAGTTGCCTGCGGCGAGTCTGCGTGACACGGGCAAGGTCATTGATGATACCGGCCTGATCGGATGGCAGACGCTGCTGAGCTAGCCGAAGCGCTTCGAGCAGACGCGATGCGCGCACCGGTTTGAGCAGGTAGTCGATTGCATGCACTTCGAAAGCCTGCACGGCAAATTCATCGAACGCCGTTACAAAAATCACGGCAGGCATTGAATACTCTGCATGACCTGCAGTTGCTCGTGCTGAAAGATGACGTGCCAGCTCAATGCCACTCATCCCTGGCATCTGGATATCAAGCAGCATGATCTGGGGGTGCAGCAATTCAATCTGAGACAGTGCCTGCGGTGCATTCGCGGCCTCACCCACTACGCGGTGTGCAAACTGCGGCGCGATATCAGCGAGTAGCTCGCGCATCCGCGCGCGCGCCAGAGGCTCATCATCAATGATCAGGATTGAAGGTGCGTCGGACATAGCGGCGCCGCTCCTTTTTGTACGGAAAATCAAACGCAACCCGGAACATTTTTCCCTCCGGACCGGCCTCGAAACGGACCGCCGTATCGTACAGCAGCGTCAACCGCTCCCGGACATTGGATAAGCCCATCTGATTGCCGGGACGCGCCGTCGCGCCTGCGACCAACGTGTTCTCGATCTCCACATGCACCTGTTCGGCCTGCTGCGAAATCACAATCCGGATCAATCCGGGTTCAATGCCCGGCTCGATGCCGTGGTGGATCGCATTTTCCAGTAATGGCTGCAGCAATAGCGAAGGAATCAAAGCGTCCGGAACCATGCTGTCCAGATCCCACTGAACCCGTAGCCGGTCCCCGAGACGATCCGCTTCAATGGACAGATACTGCTGGCAGGTCACGACCTCTTCCTCGATCGCGACCAGATCACGGGTGTCGCGCATCAAGACCCTGAACAGATCTGCCAGGTTCTCAAGCATGAACTCGGCTCGCCTGGGTTCAGTGCGGATCAGGCCCAGCACGTTGTTCAGACTGTTGAAAAGGAAGTGGGGACGGATCCTGGCCTGTAATGCCTGCAGTCTTGCCTCAGAAAAGGACGGAGCAAGCGCAATCGCTCGTAGCTGAAGCACGCGTACCGTAGCCCAGGTCACGATCCCCACAGCCAGTAACCGGCTTGACAGCGTCAGCATGAACTGGAGCACGGACTGGCTTGAGCCGTTCAACCAAAGATCGAGCGAAAGAATAGGAATTGCAATCGAAACAGGCAAACCCAGCGAGAACACCCATTGCATCTGAATTGGCAAGCCATTGATGCGACTTCGAAAGGCGCAAAGCACCAACACCGAGAGCAGCGCAAGCGGCTCAATCACCACGAGCAGATGAAGCAGAAAAAGGGCTTGATCGCGCAGACTGCCGGCATCAAGGAATGCACAAAGCACCGCCCCAAGGTTCAGCGGAATCAGGACGCGCAGCGCATTACCGGTACTGCACAGATCGACCAGCACGGGCATCGCTGCACCATCGGTCAGACGGCGTCCAGTTGTCGGCGGATCGTTCTTGGCCTGCAAGCTCGGGTCTCCGGGAGGCATCATTCGGACACAAAGGGCAGTGACGGGCAACTGGCATTGGCGGCAGGGAAAAGAAAACTGCGGCACCTACGCTGCGCAGCTCAACGCCAGGGTGCGCCAAGCCCCATTTATAATCCAGCGCATCATGACAGATCAATTTGCCAAGAAAGCCGAAGCCTGGTCGGCACGTTTCTCGGAGCCAGTCTCCGAACTGGTCAAGCGCTACACCGCCTCGGTCGATTTCGACCAGCGATTGGCCTTGTTTGATATCGAAGGCTCGCTGGCTCACGCCGAGATGCTTCATGCGGTGGGCATTTTGAGCCAGACCGACCTGACCGCCATCCAGGAAGGCATGCGCCAGATCCGTCAGGAGATCGAACGCGGCGAATTCAACTGGTCGCTGGACCTGGAAGATGTGCACCTGAACATCGAGAAGCGCCTGACCGAAATGATCGGAGATGCAGGCAAAAGGCTGCACACCGCGCGCTCGCGCAACGACCAGGTCGCCACCGATATCCGGCTATGGATGCGCAGCACGATTGATGAATTGCGTAGTCTGCTGCGGGCACTGCGCATCGCCCTGATCGATGTGGCGGAAGTCCATGCCGACACCGTGATGCCAGGCTTCACCCATCTGCAGGTTGCGCAACCGGTCACCTTCGGCCACCACCTGCTGGCCTATGTCGAAATGTTCGGTCGTGACGATGAGCGCCTGTCCGACT
>JAURMJ010000243.1 GCA_030830765.1 Quisquiliibacterium sp. | reverse complement strand
TGGGCAATGGTTCCGACGAACTGATCACCATGCTGTCCGTTGCGACCGCTACCGGGAATGCCTGCATTGTCTCGCCGATACCCTCATTCGTGATGTACGAGATGTCGGCACGCCTGGCCGGCAGTCGGTTTGTCGGCGTACCGTTGAACCCGGATTTCTCGCTTGATCAGTCCGCAATGCTCGCAGCGATCGCGGAGCATCGCCCTTCGGTCGTTTATCTGGCCTACCCGAACAACCCGACTGGCAACAGCTTTGACGATGCGACGATCGAGGCGATTCTGCGTGCGTCCACCGGTGTGGTGGTGGTTGACGAGGCCTATCAGCCTTTCGCTGAGCGCAGCTGGATGCCACGACTGGCTCAATACCCGAATCTGATTGTGATGCGGACAGTCTCCAAGCTTGGGCTGGCAGGTATCCGGCTGGGGTATCTTGCAGCGGCTCCAGCCTGGACCGATGAACTTGAAAAGGTTCGACCGCCCTACAACATTAATGTGCTGACCGAGGTCGCGGCGCGCTTTGCGCTCGACCATCTGGATCTGCTGGATCAGCAGGCCGCGCAAATCCGCGCTGATCGGCAGCATTTGTCTGAGGCCTTAAGCGCGTTGCCCGGTGTTGAAGTCTTTGCTTCGCAGGCTAACTTCGTGCTGGCCAGATTTTCCAATGGGCCGGCCATCTGGCGCGGATTGCTGGATCGCGGACTGCTGGTCAAGGACGTCGGTAAAATGCACCCGTTGCTGACCGGATGCCTGCGCCTGACTGTCGGCACCGAACTCGAGAACGATGCGCTGATTAATGCGCTGTCACAGGTGCTGAGCCAATGACTCTGAACAGAACTGCTGAAGTCGTGCGCAATACTGCCGAGACGCAGGTGCGCGTCAAAGTTGGACTTGACGGTGCGGGCACCCAGTCGCTCGACTCGGGCGTGCCTTTTCTCGATCATATGCTTGATCAGATTGCGCGCCATGGCCTGATCGATCTGGAGGTCAGCGCAAAAGGTGATCTGCACATCGATGCGCATCACACCGTTGAGGACATCGGTATTACGCTCGGACAGGCTGTCTTCAAGGCACTTGGGGACAAGAAAGGCATTCGTCGTTACGGTCATGCCTATGTGCCGCTTGATGAGGCCTTGTCGCGCGTGGTTGTCGATCTCTCAGGTCGGCCTGGTCTGGGGTGGGGCGTTGAATTCACGCGCGGGCGTGTCGGCGATTTCGATGTCGACCTGTGCCACGAGTTTTTCCAGGGGTTCGTGAATCACGCGCTGGTCACGCTGCACATCGATAACCTCAAGGGGGTCAATACCCACCATCAGGTTGAATCGATTTTCAAGGCATTTGCACGCGCCCTGCGTATGGCCGTGGAGGCCGATCCGCGTGCTGGAGGACGTATTCCGTCCACCAAGGAGTCGCTGTAAGTGTCCTTTGCGGTGCAATTGCCTTTTTTTAGGGCCAGTGATGCAGGACCGGTCGGGATGGGGTTCCTGCTTTGCCTGATCCAAGTCGACTTTGAGGCCGTCCAGAATCCGCGATGAATACAATCGCCGTCGTTGATTACGGGATGGGCAATCTGCGTTCGGTTGCCAAGGCGCTTGAGCATGTCGCGCCGAAGGCGCGGGTCATCGTGACTGGCGACGCAGCGGCCATTGATGCCGCAGACCGGGTTGTCTTTCCCGGGCAGGGGGCGATGCCTGACTGCATGCGTCACCTTGATGAGTCTGGTTTGCGTGAGGCGGTTCTGCGCGCAGCGCGAAGCAAACCACTATTCGGGGTCTGTGTCGGCGAGCAGATGCTTTTCGAATGGAGCGCGGAAGGCGAAACGCCCGGCCTTGCCCTGTTTGCAGGCAAGGTGCTGCGGTTTCCGGAATCGGCCATGCGACTGCCTGACGGCGCTCGTCTGAAGGTCCCGCATATGGGCTGGAACCGCGTCGCGCAGTCCCGTTCCCACCCTGTCTGGCAGGGCGTACCCGACGGTTCATACTTTTATTTCGTACATAGTTTCTTTGCGGTGCCCGAGCAACCGGAGTTGACCGTCGGGACCAGCGAATATGGTCTTGCCTTTACCTGTGCGGTGGCGCGGGATAATATCTTCGCAACCCAGTTTCATCCTGAAAAAAGCGCGGCCAATGGCTTGCGTCTCTACGAAAACTTCGTCAACTGGAAACCCTAGCGGCAGCGCCGGATCAGCCCCTTTGCCGGCGGATTGCATCCCGGTTCTGACGACCCTTCCCTGCGTATTCTGCAAATCCCGATATGTTGCTTATTCCCGCGATCGATCTTAAAGACGGCCGTTGCGTTCGCCTGCGTCAGGGCGACATGAACGATGCGACCGTGTTCTCCGATGACCCCGTCCAGATGGCTCTTAACTGGGTCGAGCAGGGCGCGCGTCGCCTGCATCTGGTAGACCTGAACGGGGCGGTTGCTGGCCGTCCAAAGAACGAGAAGGTGATCCGTGAGATTGTCGAGGCGGTCGGTTACCGCGTGCCCGTGCAACTGGGCGGTGGGATCCGTGATCTCGACACGATCGAGCGCTACCTGGATAACGGTATCAGCTACGTCATCATCGGCACGGCCGCAGTCAAGAATCCCGGCTTCTTGCACGATGCCTGCGGCGCTTTCCCTGGCCAGGTGATCGTCGGGCTTGATGCGAAGGATGGCAAGGTTGCAACCGATGGCTGGAGCAAGCTGACCGGCCATGACGTGATCGATCTGGCCAGGAAGTTCGAGGGCTATGGTATTGAAGCTGTCATCTACACCGATATCGGGCGGGATGGCATGCTGTCAGGCGTGAACGTGGATGCAACTGTCCGGCTGGCCCAGGCACTCAGCGTGCCGGTCATTGCCTCCGGCGGCATGACCAACCTTGATGACGTCGATCGCCTGTGTGCAGTCGAAGACGAGGGCGTAACCGGCGCGATTCTCGGTCGCTCTATCTACGAGGGAACACTGGATTTTCATGCGGCCCAGGCACGTGCCGACGACTTAAACGGTCCTGGCTGAACGACGTGCTCACCAAGCGCATCATTCCTTGCCTCGATGTGACTGCCGGTCGCGTGGTCAAGGGAGTGAACTTCGTCGAGTTACGTGACGCTGGCGACCCAGTGGAAATTTCCCGTCGTTACGACGAGCAGGGCGCCGACGAACTCACTTTCCTGG
>JAURMJ010000242.1 GCA_030830765.1 Quisquiliibacterium sp. | reverse complement strand
TAAATACTGTTCTAGGTTCAAGTCTGATCCCGGATAGGTGACTGGGTTTTTCGGACCCGATCGTCTGCACGATGGGCTTGCAGAATCTTTGGTGCCGACGGCGAGACTCGAACTCGCACAGCTTGCGCCACTACCCCCTCAAGATAGCGTGTCTACCAATTTCACCACGTCGGCACTGCTTTACTACTCAGTGGCTAAGCACTGTTTCGCTCAGCCGGCGATTGTACTTCAAAAGTCAGGTGCCCCAAAACCAAAACACCTCAAAACTGGGACACCGAAATACGCCGTCGGTTTACTTCGGAATCTGCGTTGCCGGACCTGATTTTTCCTGGGCATCTGCACCAGCCTTGCCCCCGGTGGCCGATGAGGCTCCGGCACCGGATTCAGCTGGTTTCGTCGCAGACGAGCCGGCGCGCTCCATGACGCTGCCAGTCGTCTCAGGCGACTTGTTCGTGACAAACGCCAGACCAAGCGTGCTGACCAGAAACACGGTCGCCAACGCACCCGTGGTGCGACTCATGAAATTGGCTGAACCGGTGGCCCCGAACAGACTGCCGGAGGCACCCGATCCGAACGCCGCTCCCATGTCCGCGCCTTTGCCGTGCTGCATCAGGACAAGCACGATGACACCCAGTGCGCTGAGCACCTGGACCACAACAAGAATAGTTAATAGAAAGCTCATGAACTCAACCTCGCGCGAGCGCCGCAGCACGGACAATCGCGATGAAATCATCGGCCGACAAGGCAGCGCCACCAATCAGGCCACCGTCGATGTCGGACATTTCGAACAGACCCTGCGCATTGGCCGGCTTGACGCTGCCGCCGTACAGAATCCGGATTTTCGATGCCGCGCGAAAACCAATCGCTTCGAGGCCGGCACGAATGAAAGCATGCGCAGCCTGCGCCTGCTCGGTACTTGCGCTGCGCCCGGTACCAATCGCCCAGACCGGTTCGTACGCAACAACAAATTTGTTCGGATCAGCCTGCTGTGCCAGCGAAGCGAGCGCCTCGATCTGGCGCGCCAGCACAGCCTGCGTGCGATCCTGCTCACGATCTTCCAGCGTTTCACCAACACAGATGATCACGCCAAGACCGCTTCGCAGCGCCTGCGCTGCCTTGGCCGCAACCTGCTCGTCCGTCTCGCCAAGCATCGCACGACGCTCGGAATGCCCGACGATGACCCACGCGCAGCCCAACTCACTGAGCATTGCCGCGGACACTTCGCCGGTGTAGGCGCCATTCTCAAAGGCCGAGACGTTCTGAGCCCCAACCTGAACCGGCGACTCTGCCAGCACCTGCGCTGCCTGGGAGAGATACGGAAACGGTGGACACACGGCTACGCCGACAGCGCCCTGGTCAATGCCAGCAACCCCGGTCAAGACGCCGGACAACAGGACGGCATTGCCGGCCAGATCGCCATTCATCTTCCAGTTACCGACTACCAGAGGTTTGCGGGTTTCGCTCATTGACGCGCCACATGGGAAACCCGCGATTCTACGTCGCGCAAGGGCTCAGGGTCAAACGTAAGACAGGCGTGCCGCCAGCATCGGGCAACATCAAGCAAGCACACGGGCTGGGCCTGTAGCCCCTTGATCAAAGACCTCGCGGCCTCGAACCCTGCCGGGAGCGCCTCAATGACGGGGACTTTGGCTTGAGCTGTTCTGCGCGTCAGCCGACTCCGGGTCTGAGACAGACTTCCAGGGCAAGCCCTCGCCGGACTTCCAGCGCAGGAACCAGACAACATAGCCGGACAAGCCATACAGAACGAACAGGCTGAACAGAACCACGGGAGGATCCGAGGAGACCACCACAAAGACCAGCACCATCGCCAGCAACGCGATGAAAGGCACGCTCTTCCTCAGGTTGATTTCCTTGCCACTGTAGAACGGCGCATTCGAGACCATCGTGAGCCCTGCGTAAACGGTCAGCAGCCAGGCGCCCCAGGTCAGATCCTCGGGGCTTGCAGTGATCCACTTTGTCTCGCGCAGGTCGGTGACGATCCAGACCAGGCCTGCGATCAGCGCCGCAGCAGCTGGACTTGGCAACCCCTGAAAAAAACGTTTGTTGACTACCCCGATATTCGCGTTGAATCGGGCCAGACGCAATGCAGCACCCGCACAATAAATGAAGGCGGCAATCCAGCCCCACTTGCCCAGCCCACGCAAGGTCCATTCATAGATGACCAGCGCCGGGGCTGCGCCGAAGGACACCATATCCGACAGACTGTCATATTGCTCACCAAATGCACTTTGCGTATTGGTGAGCCGGGCAACGCGACCATCCAGGCCATCAAGGATCATTGCGATGAAGATGGCAATCGCAGCCGCCTCAAAGCGTTGGTTCATCGACTGCACAATGGCGTAAAAGCCGGCGAACAACGCGGCAGTAGTAAACGCATTGGGCAGGATGTAGATCCCGCGCGCAGGACGCTGCAATTCGCTTGAATCGGCGCCATTGCGGCGAGCCTCGCCGGCAAGGCGAGCCGCATCACGCAGCGAGCGAATGCTTCGGAAACGGGGACGACGCGGTTGTTCCATCAAGTCTCCGGGCAGAACCAGCGAAGGGACTGCGCCTCAGGTAGTCGACAGCGAAGCGTCAAGTATAGAGAGCTTGCCGCTCTGAGACACCTGTTGCCCGCACACAGCCCGCATAAACCGCAACGGGCCCACCAGGGCCCGTTGAATCTTGCCACAACACACCCCACGCGGGGTGCGCCTGCAAGCGGATCGAACGGACGCCTGAAACAGCGCGGCGCCCGTTGCGAACCGGATCAGTTACGCGTCTTGTCGACCAGCTTGTTGGCCTTGATCCAGGGCATCATGGCGCGCAGCTTCTCACCGACCACTTCGATCGGATGCTCAGCCATGATGCGACGCTTGGACAGCAGCGTCGGCGCACCCGCCTTGTTCTCGAGAATGAACTGCTTGGCGTACTCGCCGGTCTGGATGCGCTCGAGCGCAGCCTTCATCGCGGCCTTGGCCTCCGGTCCGATGATCGACGGGCCGGTGAAGTACTCGCCGAACTCAGCGTTGTTCGAGATCGAGTAGTTCATGTTGGCGATGCC
>JAURMJ010000241.1 GCA_030830765.1 Quisquiliibacterium sp. | reverse complement strand
GTGACGTGCTGATCGAGAACTACAAGTTTGGCGATCTGGCCCGCTACGGGCTGGGCTATGGAGATCTGAAGAAGATCAACCCGAAGCTGATTTATTGCTCGGTCACGGGCTTCGGTCAGACCGGTCCGTACCGTGAGCGCCCCGGCTACGACTTCATGATCCAGGGGATGGGCGGCATGATGAGCGTGACCGGCGAGCCCGATGGTGCGCCCGGAGGCGGCCCGCAGCGCGCTGGGGTGCCGGTGGCCGACATCATTACCGGCATGTATGCATCGATCGCGATCTGCGCGGCCATTGCCCACCGCGCCGAAACCGGCGTGGGTCAGCATCTTGATCTGGCCTTGCTCGATTCGCAGATCGCGCTGCTGGCCTACCAGAACACCAATTTCTTTGCGACCGGCAATGCGCCCAAGCGCATTGGCAATCTGCACCCGAATATCGTGCCGTATCAGCCGTTCCGCACATCGGATGGCAATGTCATCGTCGCCTGTGGCAACGACAACCTGTATCGCAAGTTCTGTGAGGCCGCAGGGTGCCCCGACCTGGCCACCGATCCGAACTTCGCAACCAACGGCAAGCGAGTCGAGAACCGCGATGAGCTGACCCGCAGGCTGCAGGACGTCATGTCCACGCGCACCACGCGCGAGTGGGTGCAGGCCCTTGAGGCGGCTGGCGTGCCGAACGGCCCGATCAATGATCTGGCACAGGTGTACGAAGAGCCGCAGGTCAAGGCGCGCAACATCCGCATCGAGATGGATCATCCGGTGGCCGGCAAGCTTTCCACGGTGGCCAGCCCGATGCGCTTTTCCGAGACGCCGGTCGAATACCTGAACGCGCCGCCGACGGTTGGTCAGCATACCGAACAGGTGCTGCGCGCAGTGCTTGGCAAGAGCGACGAGCAGATTGCCGCGCTGCGGGATGCCGGTATTCTCTGAGTGCAGTTGTCCTTGTCTTCTGGAGCGTTCGTGTCGAGTCGGATTGGTCTTTTCGTTGATTTTGCAAACATCAGCATGAATGGTGGCTACGGGCTGCGGGCTGATCTGCTGCGACGTTTCGTGGCGCGCGATGGCGGGCAGCTGGTGCGGCTCAATGCCTATCTGCCGTTCGACAGCACCCGGGCCGAAACCGATTCCGCTTATCGCGCCGGGCAGCTGCGTTTTCACGATGCGCTGCGCGATAACGGCTTCAAGGTGATGCTCAAGACGGTGCGCTGGTTTGAGGATGCGCATGGGGCGCGGCATGCCAAGGCCGATTGCGACATGGATATTGCGGTCGACATGATCGAGCAGGCCGACAGGCTCGACACCCTCGTGCTGGCCAGCGGTGATGGTGACTTTGCACGGGTTGCCGAGCTGGTGCAGGCCCGGGGTGCCCGGGTTGAGGTGATCGCTTTTCGCAATGTCTCGCGGCGTTTGCGCGGTGCGGCCGATGCCTACACATCGGGGTATCTGGTTCCCGGGCTCGTGCCGCCCGAGCGCGAGCGCAGTGCACGGGAATGGGGTGTGCTGGGCGGCTATGCGCGGGGCATCTGCTATCAGTTCGAGAATGGTTTCGGGTTCGTGCGGTTTTTGCCGCGTATTGCCGGTCAGCTCTGGACCAGCGATTCGCGCGAAGCCGATTCACCCTGGCAGACTTGTTTTCTGCATGGTTCGCAACTGCCACCCGGACTGAGCGCAGAGGCGCTGCCCAGTCGCGATCTGGTGCTCGAATTCGACCTGGAGGAAGGCGATGCGCCGGGCCGTCTGAAAGCGGTCAGGGTCAATGTTGCCGGGCAGCCCAGACCCGAGAGCCGCTCCGAGAGCCGCTCCGAGAGCCGGACGCCGGCAGAGCACTGAGGGTCTGGTCGAGCCGATGCCTGAACTGGACGTCCGGCCCATTTCGCCTGAGGCCTTCGCCCCCTACGGACAGCTGATCCAGGCCACCAGCGAGGGCGCGCGGCCGATCAATGCCGGCAGCAGCCTGCGGACCGATCTTGCGCAGCAATTGCAGCTGACCGGATCGCAGGGTCAGCCGACACTTGCCGTGTTTCGGGCCAGCGGCCGTTCGTTGACTGGGCCGTGGACCGTGATGGAGCGGCATCAGCTTGGTTCTCAAAGCTTCATCGGGATGGACGGTGTGCGCTCGGTGGTGCTGGTGGCTCTGGGCGAGCACAAACCCGATCCAGACACGCTGGCTGCCTTCCTTGTGCAGGGGGCGGTCGGCTATACGCTTGCCCCCGGCACCTGGCATCATCCATTGATCGCGCTCGAGGATGGTGACTTTGTGGTCATCGAGCGGGGCGCAGATACTGTGGATTGCGAAGTGGTCAGTCTCGATGCCCCGGTGTTTTTGCGGCACGATTCAATGCAGTCATGACGAAATGATCGGAGTTCATATGAGTCACCCGACTTTGGAGCAGTACACAGAGCAGTCATTGGCCCTGGGCTATGACGAGGTGCTGGTGCGTGATTGGCCGGCCAACCATGCCACACCTGAGCATGTTCATCCTTTCGATGCCCATGTGCTGGTGGTGCGCGGCGGTCTGAAGTTGACGGTCGATGGCAAGGTCCACGATCTGAAGCCTGGCGACCTCTTCGATGTGCCCCGCGGGACCAGTCACATCGAGCAGTACGGCCCTGAGGGGGCAACCTTCTGGGCAGCCAGGCGCGGCGGTTGATAGGCTGACGGGCGGGCTCGATGGCTGCCCCTGATCCAGTCCCCTGGATCAGCCCGCCGAGCCATCAGCGCCCTCGGTGACCTCCAAGCCATCAGCGCCCTCGGTGCCCTCCAAGCCACCAACGCCCTGACCGCCCTCCAAGCCATCAACGCCCGAACTGCTCATCCAGTTCCTGGTGGAATTTGAGGTCGACCAGGTCTGAGTATTGCGCGTAGCTCACCATGCCGCCGGCCGCGGCTGCCGGCGTTCCGTCGCGCTGAAGAATTGCCAGCGCGTCGTTGACCGCCTTAACGGCCGTGAACAGCGCCGTGACCGCGTAGAACACCACTGAAAACCCCATCTGCTGCAGATCGGCAGCTTTCAGTGCGACCGTCTCGTTGCCATCGACAATCGAGACAACCTTCGGTCCCTCGATGGCACGGGCCACCGCCTCGACCTCGGCAATCCTCTTGATGCCATCGACAAACACCAGGTCCGCACCTGCATCCT
Source organism: Quisquiliibacterium sp. (assembly GCA_030830765.1). Lineage (GTDB taxonomy): Bacteria > Pseudomonadota > Gammaproteobacteria > Burkholderiales > Burkholderiaceae_E > Quisquiliibacterium. The sequence goes on along the minus strand of JAURMJ010000241.1, from coordinate 2,984 downwards.
GATAGCGCTTGGCGCGGCTCACGGCTTCGTCAACGCCGACCGCCGGCAGCGCATCGGTGCGGCCAATGATCAGCAGCTCATCCTGGCCGCGCGCCTCAATGGCGCAGCGCAGACGCAGCGCCGATTCCTGCGCATCCATCAGGCGAATGCCAGCCAGCTGTCCACAGCGCTTGGGCGCCACCTGATCCTCCAGATGGATCGCGGCAACGCCGGCCTGCAGATACTCGCGCACGGTGCGATGAATATTCGACGGTCCGCCGTAGCCGGTGTCCGCATCCGCAATCACCGGAATCTGCACAACGCGCACCATGTCGCGGGCATGCGTTGTCATCTCGGTCTGCGTCATGAGACCGATGTCGGGACAACCAAGACGGCTTGCGGTCGCACCGAACCCGGTCATGTAGATCGCGGGAAAACCGGCCCGCTCAACGAGTCGCGCAGTCAGTGCATCAGGGGCGCCGGGCGCCATCACGATCTGGCCCGACTGCATCAACGCGCGGAGTCGGGAGGCTGCACTTGGCTGGGTCATGTCGTTCTTTGCTGATGCTGCTGTCGTTCGGTGCCGGGGGCCGGCGCGCGGTCAGCACGCCCCCCATCATGGTCTTGTTCAGTTCGATCTGAACTGATTGCCGCCATGCCGGTCTGTGCCACGCATCAGGTAAATCGAGCGCTGAGAATGGTCGGTGGTTTTGCGTGCCTCGGACATCTGACGCGCAACGTCGCGATCGAACAGGCTGCTGGTCGGCATGAATCGCATCGTCATGCCGCGACGCGGATGCGGCGAATGATTGGCCTCTGAGCCATGCAGCAGATACACGTCATGCAGCGAGATCTGCCCGGCCTTCAGGGTCAGGTCGACCGCCCGCGATTCGTCGTACTCGCTTTTATCGAGCTCCTGATTCAGCGTGACATCAGTCGAATGCACGGTGTTGTGTTTCTTCAGTCGCTGCTCGGTGTGCGAACCACGGATCACGCGCAGGCAGCCGTTCTCGATCGTTGAATCATCGACGGCCAGCCAGACCGTGCAGGTGGCCAGCGGTCTGATCGGCCAGTATTCACCGTCCTGATGCCAGGGCGTGCGCCGGCCGGTACGGGCCGGTTTGGCAAAGAAGCTGGAATTCCACAGCGCAATGTCATCCCCGATCAGCTGCGCAACCATGTCGAGGATCTCGGGGTTGTTGCAGTAATCAAAGAATCCCGGGTCCAGATCGAGCAGGGCCGGACAGTAGTCGCTGAACTGCGGATGGCGCTCGATGAAAGCGGTGTGACGTTGCTTGATCGACTCAAGCACTTCATCGGGAACCGTGAAGTCCGGAATGAGGTAACCATCTCGGTGGTATTGAGCAATCTGGTCTGCACTGAGCATCGGATGACCTGTGGGTTCAAGTAAGGCGGTGGTCTGCGTACAAGTTGGAATTTCAGCCGCTCGATTGCGGCAATCCGCGTACTGTAGGGCTTGATCGCCCCAGTGTCTATCGCCACACTGGAGCCCAAAGATCCACCCCTGACGGAGACACCATGACCCAGCCTGAATCGCTTCCCCTTGCCGGCCTGAAGGTCCTAGATCTGAGCACCTTCATCGCGGCACCGTCGGCAGCGGTTGTGCTGGGGGATTACGGCGCGGAAGTGATCAAGGTCGAGCAGCCGGGCGGCGGTGATCCGAACCGCGAGGCTGTCGGTTTTGCGTCTTACCCGGATTCGGACGTCAACTATCCGTGGATGATGGACTCGCGCAACAAGCGCTCGATCGCACTTGATCTGAAGCACCCGCAAGCGCATGACGTGCTGGTGCAACTGGTGCGCGCTGCCGATGTGCTGATCACCAACATGCCGCCGGCCGTGCGGGAGCGCCTGAAGATCCGTCACGAAGATCTGGCCGACATCAATCCTCGCCTGATCTATGCCTCGCTGACCGGCTACGGTGAAACCGGCCCGGACCGCGATCAGCCCGGCTTCGATGCCAATGCCTACTATGCGCGCAGCGGTTACCTGGATGCGCTGCGCTACGACGGCGAGCCGCCGCATTTTGCGCTGCCAGCCTCCGGTGACCGGGCCACTGCGATGGCTCTGGTCTCCTCGATCATGATGGCGCTCTACCGGCGTGAGCGCACCGGACAGGGCGCCATGGTCGGCACCTCGTTGCTGGCCTCGGGGCTGTGGTCAAACGGCGTCTATGCACAGGCGGCGCTGGTCGATGCCTTTCTGTCGCCGCGCCCGCCAAGAGATCGTCCGCGAACCGCGCTGGGTAACTGCTACCGCACCAGCGATGATCGATGGATTCTGCTGACGCTGCCACGCGAGGAGGCCGGCTGGCCACTGATCTGCAAGGCCATCGGGCGGCCAGAGTTGCTGGATGACCCGCGCTATGTCACCAGTGCAAGCCGGCGCGCGCATGCGGTCGAACTGACCCGCGAGCTCGATGCGGCCTTTGCCCTGCATGATCTGGCGTACTGGCGCGCAGAGCTTGGCCGTAACCGCGTGATCCATAGCGTGATCCAGCGTATGCAGGACATCGGTCATGATGAGCAGGCACGGTACGCCGGTGCCGTGGTTGATACGGCCATCCCCGAGATGCCGCGCACAATTGCCGCCCCCATCCATATTGCCGGCGTCACCCCGCGGCTTGCGCATCGCGCACCGGCGCTGGGCGAGCACAGCGACGAAATCCTGCGCGAGGCAGGGTTTTCAGCTGAGCAGATTGATGGTTTGCGGGCAGGGGGCGCGGTCGGCTGATCAGCCGGGGGCTAGCCGGCGAGCGCGCCCAGACCGGCGCAGGCAATCACGACAAGCCACGGTGGCAGGCGACCTATTATCAGCGCCATCAGCGCCAGCAGCGCCAGCGCAAAATCGCGGGGTCCATGAATGGCACTGGTCCAGACCGGATCGTAGACCGCAGCCAGCAGCAGGCCAACCACCGCGGCATTGATGCCGGCCAGTGCGGCCTGGGCGCGGACGTTGCGCCGCAGCTGCTCCCAGAATGGCAG
>JAURMJ010000240.1 GCA_030830765.1 Quisquiliibacterium sp. | reverse complement strand
TGGGCGCCACGATTGGTCAGCTGGTCACCCGGGTCATTATTCCTGCCGCGCTTCCCACCGTTTTTACGGGTCTTCGTCTCGGCGGCGCGCTTGCAATCATCGGTGTCGTAGTCTCTGAAATGCTGACTGCGGCGGCAGGGATCGGCTACCTGGTGACGCTGAACCGGACCATCCTGGACAGTCCGCGCGTATTTGCTGCGCTGCTGCTGATTCTGCTGCTCTCGATCGCCTACGACATCGTCACCCGTCGCCTTGAGCGGCGCCTCCTTGCCTGGCAGCCAGCAAATCGTACGGTGGCTGGAGGGCGGGTGGCTGGCGGTGGCGGTGCCGGTCCGAATGTTTCTGCGGCCTGAGCGCCACTCATCAACCGGTTCGATTCAACTCTCTACGGAGTCTGCAATGCCGATGCCCACCCATCTTCTGCCCACCACGGTGGTCGGCAGTTATCCGCAGCCTGACTGGCTGATCAATCGCGAGATGCTCTCCAAGATGGTTCCGCGCACGCGGGTGACTGAGCTGTGGCGGATCCAGCCTGAATTCCTTGAACAGGCGCAGGATGATGCGACCCTGCTCGCGATTGCCGATATGGAACGAGCCGGAATTGACATCATTACCGATGGCGAGATTCGTCGTGAGAGTTACTCGAATCGATTCGCGACCGCATTGGAAGGGATGGACAACGAGAACCCGGGTGTGATTGTCTCCAAGGCAGGGCTGGAGACACCGGTACCGCGGGTGGTATCGCGCCTGAGACGCATCGGGCCTGTCGAGCTTCGCGACATGCAGTTTCTGCGAAGCAACACGCGCTCCGCTGCAAAGATCACCTTGCCTGGTCCTTTCACGATGGCGCAGCAGGCCAAGAACGAGTTCTACGCCGATGATGAGGAAATGGCGATGGATCTGGCGGCTGCGGTCAATGCCGAGGCGCTTGAACTGCAGGCGGCCGGCGCTGATGTGATTCAGCTTGATGAGCCCTGGTTGCGCAATGATCCGGAGGCGGCAAAGCGCTATGCAGTCAAGGCGATCAACCGTGCACTCGAAGGGATCACGGTGACCACCGTGGTTCATCTGTGTTTCGGGTATGCAGCCGTCGTTCCCGGTCAGAAGCCGACCGGTTATTCCTTCCTGCCGGGCTTGGCTGACAGCACGGCGACCCAGATCTCGATCGAGGCCGCGCAACCACGGCTTGATCTTGGCGTGCTGGCCGATCTGTCCGGCAAGAAGATCATGCTGGGGGTACTTGATCTTGGAGATCCCGAAATTGAATCCGCTGAGACGGTTGCGGCCCGGATCCGTGCAGGGCTCAAGTATGTGAGTCCGGAAAACCTGATTCCCGCCCCGGATTGCGGGATGAAGTACATGCCAAGGGAGCGCGCATTCGGAAAGCTCTGCGCGCTGGCACAGGGTGCCCGGATTGTCCGTGCGGAACTGAGCTGAGTCTTTCCTGAGCCGACCCTGTTAATCGAGTCCTGGTCAATTGGAGCACGCATGATGGACAAGCGTTTCGAAGTCACCCTGCCACCCCCTCCAGCCGGCATGTCGGCCGAGGAATGGGAGGCTCGCCAGCAGCTCGCTCTCTGTTACCGGCTCACGCATCTGCACGGCTGGACAGCTCAGGTCTATAACCACATCACCTATCGTGTGCCAGACACTGAGCATCTGCTGATCAACCCGTTTGGCATGCATTATGACGAGATTCGCGCAAGTGATCTGATCAAGATCGATCTGGATGGCAACGCGCTCAGTGACAGTGACTGGCCGGTCAACAAGGCCGGTTATGTGATCCATTCAACGATCCATCGGGCCCGCCCCGATCTGCACTGCGTCATGCACACGCATGAGGCTTTTTCGCAGGCGCTGGCAGCCACCGATGCGCCGGTCGTGCCGTTGACTCAGGAAGGATGCCAGTTCCATGAGCGGGTCGGCTATCACGACTTTGAGGGCATCGTGCTGGACGGCAGCGAGGGTCCCCGCATCATCAAGGCGCTTGGGGACACCAACCACACGCTGCTGCTGCGCCATCACGGTCTGATCACCGCCGGCGCTGATCCGGTCTGGGCGTTTGTGCGTCATGCAGCCTTCATCCGCAACGCGCAGGTGCAGCTTGCCGCGATGGCCACGGGGCGGATGCAGCCGGTTTCGGTGATCGCGATGGAGCGCACACGCGAGCAGTTTGAAAAGGGCAGTGCCCAGGCCAACGCCAAGCAACGGCATCCGGAATGGCCGGCCTGGATGCGTCAGATCGATGCCCTGGATCTGACCTGGAAACAGTGACATTGACGGACTCCGAACGGATGTCCGGGATCTGGGATTACACGATTGTTGGTGCCGGCGCAGTCGGCTGTGTCATCGGCGCTCGGCTGGCCTTGCTGGGCAAGTCCGTACAGCTGATCAACCGCAGTCCGGCAACCTCAGAAGCGGTCTTGGCCCGGGGCCTGCTGCTGCGGGTCGACGGTATGACGCACAAGGCAGATGTTCGGGCCTGTACCCCAGATCAGGCACAGGCCTCGCGGGTGGCTGTTGTCCTGACCAAGACGCATCAGCTGGAAGCCGCGGTCAGCGCTTTGCTGCCGGCACTGGCCGACGCGGTCTGGGTGACCCTGCAGAACGGGCTGGGCAACGGCCAGCGGCTGGCTGCATGGGTCGGGGAAGATCGTGTGGTTCATGGGGTCACCATGCTGCCTGCAGTGCTACATGCACCGGCGGATGTGTCTACCCACGGTTCAAGCCTGACCTGGTTGGGGCCGCTTTCCGAACCGGCGACACCATTGGCCGACGCATGCTGCGATGCGCTGGTCGCTGATCTGGCGGCGGCAGGCATTGAGGCCGAGCGTGTCGGGGCAATCCAGAACAAGATCTGGCAGAAGGCCTGCTTCAACAGTGCGATGAATGGCCTGTGTGCGATTTCCAATGGCGGACCGGGCCTGCTCAAGGATGTTCCCGATGGTCTGGCCCTGGCGCATGAACTGGTCGATGAGATCAGCGCAGTGGCGCTGGCCGATGGCGCCACGATCGATGTGGCAGCGGTTCATGCGTTGGTAGAGCTTGGGGCCGCAGAGCACCGGTATCACAAACCTTCAATGCTGCAGGATCTGCGGGCCGAACGGTTGACCGAGGTCGAGGCCCTCAATGGCACTGTGGATCAGCGCGCTCGGGTGCTGGGCATCGATGCGCCGCTGAACCGGATGCTGCTGCGGTTGATGCGTCTGCGTGAGAGAGCGCCCGCGTTCTGGGCAACTCAGGCAACAAATTCGCAATAAGCGACACTTTTGCAGCCCAACTTGTCCTGCCTGCGCAGAGGGCGTGACTCCAGCGAGTTGCTCTGCGCAGGCAGCTTGACCAGCGGGCCATCGGCGCAGTTATGCCCTCAAGACGTCGTTCGCGCTTGTTTGCGATACCGGCTGAGAACCCATGTACTCACGATCGGCAATCACGGTGTGCAGGCGCTGCGCCTGAACTGAAAAGTCTTCCAGCATCGTATGAAACCGTTCGCCGTCCAGATCGGCTAACGGGTACCTTGCCAGTAAAGCCAATGTGCTATTGGCTTCATTGATTGCGATAACAGCATCGAATGCGCCTCGCGCCTGAAAATTGGCATGCAGACAACGCCGGAAAAAGTCGATGTCTGCGTTCAACGGTACCGGTCCGACTTCATGCTCAAAACAGATCATCGCCGGCGGTCCTGCAAGTTGGGAGACTCGGATCGAAAAAACGTCATTCAGCGTTAATTCAAATAATGAACCTGCGGATGAGATCGCATGTTCGTCCTGACCGATCCTTTTCAAATAGTCATTGAGAAGAGAAACTAAATCCATCATCGGGTCTCTGGTTTGGTTGAAGTTCAGTGATTTGGACTACGGTTCAGCGGTTTATGCCTGATCCTGTTGAGCGAGCGCAACCAGAGCTTCTCTGCCGCGATAGGAAGTGTCAGGCGTGAACAGGGCGCTCAGGATTGCCCTGTCGTCACCCCGCAGGCCTGGCTGACCCTCTTCCGGGGTCCGTATCGGGTCTCCGTTCAACGCATCTACGATTTGAGCCATTGCGGGTCGAGCCATCGGGTCTTGATTGAAACAGGCGCGGATAAAGTCTTTAACGGGAGCCCCAAGTTGGTTGGCCCATAGGGGATCCGATTCATTGATTGGGAAGTAATTGCCCTGTTCAGCCATGGTTAGCATTTGCGCTACATCTTCAACGGTCTCAAATAGGTCGAGACCGAGGCCTTCAGCAAAAGTTGCACCGAGCGACCATGTGTCAACACCTTCGGTATGCGGCCCGCTATTTCTTCCGCCCAGCATCACCTCTGGCGCCATATACAGAGGGCTTCCCGCCTGGGCCGAACTCGTTTTCGTCAACATCGCTTCCCCAAAGTCGATTAAGCGCGTGTCTTGAGTATTTGGATCAAGCATCAAATTTGCCGGTTTGATGTCCATATGCAATAAGCCGTTCCGGTGCATGACCTCCAGTCCTCGTGCAGCACCGCCAACCATATGTAATGCGACTTGCAATCTTTCCGGCAGTAAGGTGGCTGCCGTTTTCTTAAATAATGAATCTACATCGCCACCTTCGACATATTCAGTAATTATATTAAACGCATATTTGTTAATATCCTCGTCGACGGCTTCTGTGGTCCCGTAAAAGCCCATCAATCTAGGAATATGATGATTGTTCTGAGCGCGCGCCTGAACAGCCATTTCTTTGAAGGTTTTAACCTGCTCGGATTCTTCGTAAAAGCTCAATTCCTTTTTGATAACCGTGAGGCCGTTGAAGTCTGCCAGGAAGACTTTTCCATTCGCCCCCGCTCCAAGCTGTTCGTAAGATCGCACTGTTTTTTCGCTTGGAAGCGATTGCTCCAATTTCTCGAACAGCGATGCTCTATCCCAAGGCATCAAATGTGTGCCCTGAACAAGATCGTTGAGGAGGCTTCGGCCTTCCGGAGAGCACATTGTTACGGTAAGGGATGGATTGGTTCTGAGTAACGACTGGAATCTTGACGCAATCGTATCAATTTCCAGGGTGGTTTCTTTTCGAAAAATTGTATTGAAATAATTCCATTTCGAAGAGAACTTTTCCGGCAGCAGGGATTCGAGAGCTCCTTTTGCCTGTTGCAGTGATTCGCGCAACAGTGCGTCATTGTTCGTTTGATCGTATGCTCTGTCATCAAGCCCGACCAGTTTGATGCCTAAATTTGGTATGGATGTATTTTTATCTGCTGCGGCATGCAGAATATTCAGATTCTCATTGGCCAAATCCATCAACTTCGACGCAATTTCTCGCTCAGCTGCGTCAGCGCTCATCATGGAATAATCGAGCTGATTAGTCTGGTGACCGCGATCGACAGCTGTGAGGACAACTGTGGAGGTATCTGCTCCGGGTAGCATTGCGAACGCAGACAGTAACTGGCGGGCGGTGGTGACTTGCATCATCAGTTTATTGGCATCGGCGGCATTCAGAGTGCCGCTCTGATTGAATGCCGCCCTGATCGCCGCACTCGACTGCAAGGACTGCTGGGCTTGCAGGAAGTCCCTGGCTTGGTCCACCGGATTCGTGTTCTTAGGACTCTCGGAGGCAAAAACCCTGGACGCTACTTCGACGACTTTCGCTGTCGTACCACGACCAGACTCGGCAGCCCCACTGCGACCCACCGCGGAGGCGTCGGGTTGATTCATTCCGACGGGAATACTGCTTCCTTGCGTCACACCGATTGGCATATCAGGAACCCCTTATCGCTCAAGAAAGTGTGAGCGAAATTTTTAAAAAGTAAAATCTTCCATTCAGGTTATACATGGCAGACTGCCAATTCTCAAAAACACGACTCAGCGCAGCGGACTCAAGTCGGTTCGCAGGGGCTCGCAGGGACTACCAGATCCAGGCAAACTGGCTTGCCGCCTGAGTTCAGCCAGAGAGACAAGCACGCATCTTGCCCGCGCCAGCAATCGACCGTCTGCAGTTCGCGCGAGTCTGCGTCATGATTCGGAGATCTCGCTCTCTGCTTTGGGGCCCCGCACGAGCACGGTCGTGCGAGATGGTCTGAGCGTGACTGACGGGGGTTGAGAGGATTTGAATGCGCTGTGCAGAGCGTGGCTCCGCCTGACCCAGAAAGCAAAAGACCCCGTTGTTCATCACAACGAGGCCTTATATCGAGTCGTGCTGGAGTCAGATCCGACACTGGCTGTTGATGACCCCTAAGAAGCAGTCATGAACCGAAGCGAAGAGTGACCCGAGAAAAATCCTGGTCGGGGTGAGAGGATTCGAACCTCCGGCCTCTACGTCCCGAACGTAGCGCTCTACCAGGCTAAGCTACACCCCGATTCGAAACCGCGCCGCCCCAGGGGGCAGATTCCGAAAGACGGCGATTGTAGCACCATATTTTCGGGTTTGTAGCGTCACGTCTTGCGAGTCTGGTTGGCGCCTTTCCGGACCGGATGCGCTGATCTGCAATGACCAGCCGCCGCGTCTTAGGGCGCTGGATCTGAGCGCGGAAGGCGGCTGCTGCCGCGGATGGGACGGCGATCGCCGCCGATCGAGTGCTGCTGAGCGGGCGTTGTGCTGCGCCAAGTCCTGCGGGAGAGGTCAGGTCAGAATTCAGGTCGTTGAAGTTTGCTCAGAGGGTCGCTTGGCGCCCCGGAGGCCTTCAGCGGTCGCGACGAACCGCTTGCTCTGCAAGCGCAATGAGTGCATCGCGGTATGGGGAGTCTTGCAACTGGGCAACCAGCTGTGCCGCGGTCTGGGCTTCAGCAATGGCTTTTTCCATCGTGTAGTCGAGCGCTCCGGTTCGCCGGATGGCCATCATGATTGCGTCGAAGTGATCTGTGTGGCCCTGCTCGATGGCTTCGCGCACCAGGGCACGCTCCGCATCGTTGCCGTTGAGCATGACGTGAATCAGCGGCAGCGTCGGTTTACCCTCGCGCAGATCATCGCCGACGGTCTTGCCGATCTCATCGGACACCCCGTTGTAGTCCAGCACGTCGTCGACCAACTGAAATGCCGTGCCCAGGTGTCGGCCATAAGCGGCTGCGGCAATTTCAGCATCGGCTTGGCAGCCGCACAGGATGGCCCCGAGCCGTGCGGCGGCTTCGAACAGCTTGGCTGTCTTATAGCGAATGACCTGCAGGTAGCGGGCTTCATCGACATCCGGGTCATTCACATTCATCAACTGAAGCACTTCGCCTTCAGCGATCGTATTTGTCGCACCGGCCAGCACCTGCATCACCCGCATCTGGTTCGCGTCGACCATCATCTGAAAGGCGCGCGAATAGAGGAAGTCGCCGACCAGCACCGCTGCCGCATTGCCGAAGGCCGCGTTCGCCGTCTGGCGCCCGCGGCGCAATGCAGACTCATCGACGACATCGTCATGCAGCAGGGTTGCGGTATGAATGAATTCGACCACAGCGGCAAGCAGATGATGATTCGTCCCCTGATAGCCGTGGGCTCGGGCCATCAGCAGCAGTAATACTGGCCGGATCCGCTTACCACCAGCGGCAATGATGTAGTCGGCCACTGTGTTGATCAGCGCAACTTCTGAGCTCAGGCGCTGACGAATGACGCTGTCGACCTCGGCGAGGTCGGCGGCGAGGATGGGGAACATCTCGGCTGGTTTCACGGGGCGGTGGTCAAGAGGCGCATAGTTGCGCGGCAATCGGATCTGTGCGCTTTGCTCAGATTATAGGGCCCCTCCGGTTCTGCCACTTCCGCACTGGGCTCAGTCTGTATATTGTTGCGCGGCGCAACTCGGCGTTGCCTGGATGCTGGCCTGACGGCATGCGGGTGAGCAATCCGCAGTGACAAGTGAACCCGTATCTGCCGGCGCGAATTTTGCACGTTCTGGCCATCACCCGGAGTTTCAGATGAACATCACCATCCTTGATGATCTTTTCGACGCCGTGCGCGGGCTGCCCTGTTTTTCTTCTCTGGCGGGGCATCGCGTGACGGTCTGGAATGACCGTACGGAGGACCAGAACGAACTGCAACGACGTCTCGTCGATGCCGACTGCGTTGTGCTGATCCGCGAACGAACTGCGTTGCGGGCATCGTTGCTCGAGCGCCTGCCACGGCTGCGTCTGATTAGCCAGCGCAGCGTCTATCCGCATATTGATATTGACGCCTGCACGCGACTTGGCGTCATCGTTTCATCGGATCAGCACGCGGGGACCCCCTGTTTTGCCGCAGCCGAGCTGACCTGGGGTCTGCTCCTGGCCGTGGCGCGGCGTATTCCGGAACAGGTACAGGCGCTCAAGCAGGGCGTCTGGCAGACTGGCATGGGGATGAGTTTGCGGGGACACACGCTGGGCCTGTATGGCTATGGTCGCATTGCCAGAGAAGTGAGCAACTATGCGCGCGCCTTTGGGATGCGGGTCGTGGTGTGGGCACGTCCGGACTCCATGGAGCGGGCCAGGGCTGATGGGCTTGAAGCGGCCACCAGCAAGGAGTCCTTTTTCCGCGAGTCCGATGTGATTTCACTGCATCTGCGCCTCGTCCCTGACACGCGCGGCATCGTGACCCGGGAGGATCTGGAGCTGATGAAGCCGACTTCCATCCTGATCAACAGCAGTCGGGCGGGTTTGGTTGCGCCGAACGCACTGTATGAAGCGCTGAAGGCCGGGCGCCCCGCCGCGGCCGGCGTCGATGTGTTCGAATCCGAGCCACTGGGCGAAGCCGGGCACCCGCTGCTGACGCTGCCCAATGCGGTCTGTACGCCCCATATCGGCTATGTGACGCATCAGGAATACCAGCTCCAGTTCACGGACATCTTCCGGCAGATCACAGCTTATGCGGCGGGCCAGCCGATCAATGTCGTCAACCCCGATGTCCTCGGTCAGACCCGGTCGTTTGTTCAATAAACTGCGGCTGGCTTGCCTGATTCTGTGCAGGCTTGTACAATCTCCTGTTCTTTACCCGGCGGCGGGCCTTTGGGCGCGTTGACGGCAGTTTTAATCCAAGACCTTCGAGGTTTCCCATGTACGCGGTCATAAAAACCGGCGGCAAGCAGTACAAAGTCGCTGCCGGCGACAAAATTAAAGTAGAACAGTTGCCAGCGGACATCGGAGCTGAAGTCACAATCGACCAGGTGCTGGCGGTTGGTTCGGGCGACCAGATTTCGGTTGGCGAGCCACTGGTGGCAGGGGCGACGGTTTCGGCAACGGTTCTGTCCCAGGGGCGGCACGACAAAGTGCGCATTTTCAAGATGCGTCGTCGTAAGCATTATCAGAAGCGCCAGGGTCATCGGCAGAACTACACCGAGCTCTTCGTGAGCCGTATTGCCTCGCCGATTGGCGAAGTCACTGCGCAAGCCCCGGCTAATCAGGAGTAATCGACCATGGCACAGAAAAAAGGCGGCGGCTCTACGCGGAACGGACGCGATTCCAATCCCAAGATGCTCGGCGTG
>JAURMJ010000239.1 GCA_030830765.1 Quisquiliibacterium sp. | reverse complement strand
CAGCACGGCCTTGCGGTAGCGCTCAAGCAGCGCAGGCCAGATGATCACATTGACTGCGCCGGTTTCATCTTCCAGCGTCACGAACACGGTGCCGCGGGCAGTCTCAGGACGTTGCCGGTGCGTGACCAGACCGCTTGCCCGGGCCAGCCGGCCATCAGGGAAATCCTGCAGCACGCACGCCGGCTCAACCCGATAGCGGGCCAGCCACGGACGCAGCAAGGCGAGCGGGTGTCTGCCCATCGGGATGCCGATCGAAGCATAGTCGGCGATGATCTGGCTGCCTTCATCGGGTTCGGTCAAGGAGATCGGTGTCTCATCGAAGCGGGCTTCATCGAGCAGTGCTGGCATTGGGGCATGGGCAGCCGCCTCCCAGTGGGCATTGGCGCGATGACCGGCCAGCTGGATCAATGCATTGGCGTGGGACAGGGCCTGCAGATCGCTGCGATCGAGCCGTGCGCAGCGCGCAAGATCCTCGACGCTGTCAAAGGCGAAAACATGTGGCGGCGTCGGCATCGGCCGGGGCAGGTCATCAGTGTCCGACAGATTCAGACGTTCACGCAGGCGTCGTGCGCGGGCGCTCAGCAGGCGCTGAGCGCCGTCCTGCGACAGACCCCGGACACGGTTCAGGCCAAGACGGACGGCCGGTTGCGGGTGAGTCAAGGTGTCTTCATCATGCAGCCGGTTTTGTTCAGACACTGGGTCTTGTTCACACAGGGTGCTCTCCCAGTCACTGAACAGCACATCGACTGCCAGCACCTCGACACCATGCGCGCGCGCATCGCGCACCAGTTCTGACGGCGCGTAAAACCCCATCGGTTGTGAATCAAGCAGCGCGGCCAGAAAAGCGGCCGGCTCATGGCGTTTGATCCAGCAGCTGACATAGACCAGGAGCGCAAAGCTGGCCGCATGACTCTCAGGGAAACCATATTCGCCGAAGCCCTGGATCTGCCGGAAGATTGATTCGGCGAACGGGCGCTCGTAGCCACGCGCCAGCATGCCGTCGATCAGCCGGGTCTCGAACTTTTCCAGACCCCCCTTGCGGCGCCAGGCGGCCATCGCGCGACGCAATTGATCGGCTTCGCCGGGGCTGAAGCCGGCGGCCAGCATCGCGATCTGCATGACCTGTTCCTGGAAGATCGGTACGCCCAGCGTACGCTCCAGCGCCGGTTTGATCTCATCGCGCGGGTACTCGACTGGATCGAGCCCCTGGCGCCGGCGCAGATAGGGGTGAACCATGCCGCCCTGAATCGGTCCCGGTCGCACGATGGCGACCTCAATCACCAGATCGTAGAAGCAACGCGGTTGAAGGCGCGGCAGCATGCTCATCTGCGCGCGTGATTCGATCTGGAAGACGCCCACGGTATCGGCCTGGCTGATCATCTCGTAGGTGGCCGGATCCTCGGCTGGAATGTCCTGGATGCGAAACGGCCGTGCGATGCCGTCTTCGCACAGACCCTCGCGGTTGCCGGTGCGCCGCTCGGTGATGAACTGCAGTGCCCGCCGGATCGCGCTGAGCATGCCCAGGGCCAGTACGTCGACCTTGAGCAGGCCGAGCGCATCCAGATCGTCCTTGTCCCACTGGATCACACTGCGATCGGTCATGGCGGCGTTCTCGATTGGTACCAGCCGGGTCAGTGAATCACGGGCGATCACAAAACCGCCACTGTGCTGCGACAGATGACGCGGAAACCCAAGCAGCACATTGGCCATGCTGACCCAATGCTGGACCAGGGCCGACGCCGGATCGAAGCCGCTTTGCGCCAGCCGCTCGGCCAGGATGCGTCGCCCGTCCCACCACTGCTGATTGCTGCTGACCTGGTCCAGTCGTTGCGCATCGATGCCCAGTGCCTGACCGACATCACGCAGCGCTGAACGCGGCCGATAACTGATGACGGCGGCGGTCAACGCAGCCCGTTGACGTCCGTATTTGGCATAGATGTACTGGATGACCTCTTCGCGACGCTGATGCTCGAAATCGACATCGATATCGGGTGGTTCATTACGCTCACGGCTGATGAAGCGCTCAAAGAGCACCGACATCCGGGCCGGATCAACCTCCGTGATTCCCAGGCAGTAGCAGACCGCCGAATTGGCTGCCGAACCACGGCCCTGGCACAGGATGCCGCGACCGCGCGCGAATGCGACCAGATCGGCCACGGTCAGGAAGTAGGGCTCGTAGCCCAGCTCGGTAATCAGGGCCAGTTCATGTTCGATCTGTGCGCGTACCGCGTCTGGAAGCCCCTGTGGATAACGACCTGGAATGCCGGCTTCGGTGAGTTTGCGCAGCCAGCTGCTCGGTGTTTCGCCTTCGGGAACGATCTCGCGCGGGTATTCGTAGCGCAGCTCATCGAGCGAGAAGCTGCAGCGCGATGCGATCTCGAGGGTTTCTTCGAGTAATGCCGCCGGATACAGCTGTGCAAGCCGTAGCCGGCTGCGCAGATGCTGCTCGGCGTTGGAGGCGATTGCGTAGCCCAGTTCATGGACCGGTTTGCCCAGCCTGATGGCCGTCATCGTGTCATGCAGGCTCTTGCGCGAGCGCAGATGAAACAGCACATCACCGGCCGCTACCAGCGGCAGGCCACAGCGTCTGCCGATCTCGCTCAGGCGCTCAAGCAGACGGGTATCGCTACCGCGGGCCAGCAATTCGACGGCCAGCCAGCAGCGTGCGGCAAAACGCTGGCCAAAATCAGCGACCAGCGCGGTAAAGGCGGTTTGCAACTGACCGTCGTCGTCGATGGCCAGCGCTGGTGGTGGGACCAGCAACGCCAGGCAGTCATCCAGACCGCAGGCCAGGTCCTCGGGGACGAGACGATAGCGGCCCTTGACGGCACGCATCCGGGCCTTCGTGATCAGTTCGCTGAGGTTGCCGTAGCCGTTGCGGTTTTGCGCCAGCAGCAGCAGGCGAACCTGGTGCAGGGGCGGCGGGTACAAGTCGCGCAGCGAGAACTCAGCGCCAATGATCAGCGGCAGCTCGCAGGATTTGGCGGCCAGATGTGCCCGAACCACGCCTGCCAGCGAACACTCATCGGTGATGGCCAATGCGGCATAGCCAAGCGCCTGGGCTCGCTCCACCAGTTCCTCGGCCTGCGAGGCGCCGCGCAGGAACGAGAAATTGCTGACGCAATGCAATTCGGCGTAGGGTGAGAGCATGGGGCTGGATGGAGAGAAGCTGTGCCAACAATAATACTGTATATAAAAACAGTATTATGTGCCTCTCACCGCGACTGTCCTCCGACAGTCAATTTCGGAAGATCGCCGTGAAAAAGGACGCCTGTCAGGCAAAGCTGCGTCTACACTGTCAGCAATGTCTACACTTGGCGCTGCTTGACTGATCCGGAGTCCCTGATGCTTGACCTCAGACCCAATTGCGAATGCTGTGATCGTGATCTGCCGGCCGATTCTGCCGAGGCCAGAATTTGCACGTTTGAATGTACGTTCTGCGCCAGCTGTGCCGATGGGGTGCTCGGTGGTCGCTGTCCCAACTGCAGTGGTGAACTGGTCGCCCGTCCACGCCGCCCGGAGCATATGCTGAGCCGCTTTCCGGCCTCCACGCGCCGCGTGCTGCGCCCGGATGGCTGTCAGGGCAAGCGCTGACGGGCTGTCGGCGGCCTTTAAATCCCGATTGTCGAAATGCTTGGCGATGGCTTCAGGACAGTCGGGGCTGCGAAGGCCCGACGAAGGGGTTAAGCTCTGGGGCTTTACCCTCAAGCCCTGGTCAGCTCGCCAGGATGTACGGAGCGAATCTGATGGATATGGCAGAAATGAGTTCAACCCAGCCTGGTCAAGGGGCTGATGCGCCGGTCGAGCAGTTTGATGTCCTGGTCGTCGGGGCTGGCATCTCGGGTGTCGGTGGCGCTTATCACCTGACGCAGCAGTGCGCGGGCAAAACCTTCGTTGTACTTGAGTCGCAGGCAGACTTTGGTGGCACCTGGCGTACGCATCGCTATCCGGGTATCCGCTCCGACAGCGATCTGCATACCTTCGGCTATCGCTTCAAGCCCTGGACCGGTACGCCAATTGCAACGGCCGGCGAGATCCTCAAATACATGGGTGAGGTCATTGAGGAAAACGATCTGGCCCGCCACATCCGTTACAACCATCAGATCAGTCGTGCGAGCTGGTCCAGCGAAGACAAGCTGTGGACCATTGAGGCGACGGATACTGCAACGGGCAAGACCTCTCGCATTCAGGCCCGTTTTCTGTGGATGTGTCAGGGCTACTACCGCCACAGCGAAGGCTATACACCCGAGTGGCCGGGCATGGACACGTTCAAGGGGCAGCTGATTCATCCGCAGACCTGGCCCGAGGGGCTCGATCTGAGCGGTAAACGGGTTCTGATCATTGGATCGGGGGCCACTGCAGCAACCATCGTGCCGGCGCTGGCCGGAAAGTGCGCCCATGTGACGATGCTGCAGCGCTCACCCACATTCTTCATCACCGGGCGCAATGTCAACGAGCTGGCGCAGATGCTGCGCGAACTGCAGATCCCCGAGGAATGGACGCACGAGATTGTCCGCCGCAAGATCCTGAAGGATCAGGCCACTTTTACCGAGCGATGCTTCAATGAACCCGAGGCCGTGCGCGAGGAGTTACTTGGCAATGCGCGCAATCTGCTTGGTCCGGATTTCGATGTCGACAAGCATTTCAATCCGAGCTACCGACCCTGGCGCCAGCGCATTGCGTTTGTGCCGGATGCCGATCTGTTCACGGCGATCCGCGATGGCCATGCCTCGGTGGTCACCGACGAGATCGACAGCTTCGTCCCCGAGGGCATTCGGCTCAAGTCGGGCGATCTGCTGCAGGCGGATGTCATCGTCACCGCCACCGGTTTTCACCTGAGTGTGCTCGGTGATATCGATTTTTTCGTCGACGGCAAACCGCTCGATTTTTCAAAGACGGTCACCTACAAGGGCGCGATGTTCACCGGTGTGCCGAATATGGCCTGGGTCTTTGGCTACTTCCGAGCCAGCTGGACCTTGCGCGCGGATCTGATCGCTGATTTTGTTTGCCGTCTGCTCAAGCACATGGACGAACGCGATGCGCAGATGGTGGTGCCACAGCTTCGGGAAAACGAATTGTCGATGGCGCGCAAGCCCTGGGTCGACCCGGAGAATTTCAATCCGGGCTATCTGCTGCGCGGCCTGCATCTGATGCCCAGCCAGGGCGATCATGAGCCCTGGTTGCATGCGCAGGACTACTGGTCCGAGAAAGACGAACTACCCCGCGTCGATCTGGATGATGGTGCGCTGACCTACCGCTGAGCCACCACTGCGCTGACGCCGGGCGGTCTCGTCCGGCGATCGCTCTGCGGCTCAGGTCTCGAAGACCAGCGCGAGGCCGTTGGCCTGTTCGGGGCCGATCACGACTCTTTTACCGGTTTCATCGACTGAAGGTGCCGCATTGCCGGCCGCTTTTGCCGCCTTGGTGATGTCCTGCACCTGCAAGACCAGCACCGCAGCCCCTTGGTCGGGCAGCGCATCGATCGCGATGGACGGATAGCGCGCAGCCAGCGTTGCGCGCGACATGAACACGAACTGCGCACGCTGCTCGCCTGAGGGTACGCTCCAGCTGCCATCACTGCCCGCCTGGGGCATCTGGTCGATCAGGTGACCCATGCGGGCTGCGCTTGCTGCCGGGTCAGCCGCGATCACTTCGATGCGCAGGATACGCTGGGCGCCGTTCGCATGGATCTGCAGTTGTGGGATCCAGACCACTTCCCGGGTCTGATGCTCGCAGGCGAACAGACGCAGCTCATGCCGGTTCTCGGGGGCCGGCCAGTTGAAGGTCCGAAAGCGCGCCTGTCCACGGCCACCATCAGGCAGATCGACCGGTCGCCCAAAATCCAGCGGCTCACTGGCGGCGATGCCGCGCGCCTGGAGTTCAGCAGCGCCGGCCTGCGCGCTGCGAGCGGTGAAAGCGGCGCGCTCGATGCCTTCCCGATCAGCCAGGAAGTCGCGCAGGGACGTGTTGGCCGGCGTCGGCGCGAGCACGCCCAGCAGTTCCAGGTAATCGTCCCCGAACATGATCGTGTAATTGCCTGAGCCCATGTGTGCGCTGTGAGTGCCCCGCGGGGAAAGCGTGAACCCGAGCCTTCGCCAGTCGTCGGCTGCCCGATCCAGGTCGCGTACGGCGATGACGATGTGATCCAGTCCGATGATCTGTGCGAGCATTGCGTCCTCCTTGACGTGATGTTGGTATTGACGGGCTGGGCAGTGCTGTTGCCTGACGAAATTTATCAGCCTCGCCATCTGCTCTGCAGCGTGGCATTCCAGCGCGAATGATGAGAAAGTCAGGGATCAGGAGGCAGAATTGACGATGAGCAACGAGATTCAATGGCCGCCGTCGTTGTGGGCCGCAGCAACGCAGCCCGCTCCGGTCCGACCGCAGCTGCAGGGTAGCATTGATGCCGACGTCGTCGTGATCGGCGCAGGATTCAGTGGCTTGTCAACCGCGTTGCATCTGGCCCGCGCCGGTCGGCAGGTTGTCCTGCTTGAGGGTGCCGAGCCGGGCTGGGGCGCTTCGGGCCGTAACAATGGGCAAGTGATTCCGACACTGACACGCCCCGAGCCGGAACAGATTGTTGCCCGACACGGGGAGGCCGGTGAGCGTTTTGTTGGTCTGGTGCGCGATTGTGCATCGATTCTCTTTGATCTTGTTCGTGCCGAGAACATTGAGGCCGAGGCGGAGCAGAACGGCTGGATACAGCCCGTGCATTCACCTGGACGGATGAAGATCGCTGAGCGGCGAGTCAGGCAGTGGGGGGCGGTCGGTGCGCCGGTCGAGCTGCTGGATGCTCAGCAGGTTCGTGATCGGCTGGGGTCACCAGCCTGGTATGGAGGCTGGACCAATCGCAGCGGCGGTCATGTCAATCCACTGGCGCTGGCCCGCGGTCTGGCGCAGGCTGCCGAACAACGTGGTGTGCAGATCTTCACGCGTTCACCGGTCAAGGAGTTCAAGGCCGTTCGGGAACACGGCGGCGAACGCTGGATCGCCAGTACGGATGCAGGCCAGGTCGTTGCACGATCGCTGGTCCTTGCAACGCATGCCTATACCGATCATTTCTCGCACTCACTGGCCCCTGCGATTGCGCGCGAGGTCGTCCCGGTACTGTCCTGGCAGATGGCCACTCAGCCGCTTGATGAATCCCGGCGTAATGCAATCATCCCCGGGCGCGAGTCGGTATCGGATACGCACGGTGATCTGCATTTCATGCGCTATGACGCCCGGAACCGGCTGGTGACCGGTGGCGCGCTGGTCAATCCGGTCAATGGGGCGCAGAAGCTGCGCAAACGGATCGGTGCGCGACTGACCAGGCTGTTCCCACAGATCGGCGAAGTGCACTTTGACTATGTCTGGAATGGCTATATCGCGATGACCACTGATTTTCTGCCGCGGGTGCATCGACTCGGGCCCAATGCCTACGCCTGGGCTGGCTGCAATGGACGTGCGGTCGGTCTGTCCGTTGCGCTGGGCCGTGAACTGGCGCGCGCGATCTGTGGGGAACCAGAGCATGAACTGGCGTTACCGTTCACCGAGCCGACACCGATCCCTTTGCACGGTCTGGTGCGCCGGGTGGCACCGCTACGGCTTCTGTCCTACCGGTATCACGACGCGCGGGAAATCTAGCGCACGATCAGTTCGTCAGGACGCGATAAAGCTTCGACAGCGCATCGGGCAATGCCTCGATCTCGTCGATCACGAGATATCGCTCTGCCTCACACATGCGTCGCAGATAGTCATGCCCGGCGCGATCGACGGTAACGCAGAAAGTGCGCACGCCAGCGCGCTCAGCCTCGCGCAGCGCGCGGGCCGTGTCCTGGATCCCGTATTCGTGATCATGGCGGTCCGGGCCGTAATCACTGTCCTCCGGGTAGCCGTCCGAAATCATGATCAGCAGTTTCGTGCGGGTCGGCTGCATGTTGAGCCGGCGTACAGCATGGCGTATCGCAGCTCCCATCCGGGTTGAACGGCGCGGTTTCATCTCGGCAATGGCCGACCAGCTGCGTTCCGAGACCGGGTCGTTAAAGTCCTTGGCGACATAGAACTCGACTTCTTCGCGGCCTTGTCCGGAGAAGCCATAGACCGCGTGGCTGTCGCCCAGCAGGTGCAGCGCCTCGGACATCAGCGCCATGGATTCACGCGCCACGTCGATCACACGTCGAACCGGCTGAGCGCTGGCTGGCAGGTCATCGGGTGAATGGCTGACGGCCCAGAGGTAGGCATCCTCCTGATCTGCCACGGGAAGGGCGCCGACGGACTTGCCATCCAAATCGGGATCGGGAATCGGATAGTCGGTCGACGCGCTCATGTCGAGCAGGAACGCGCAGGCAACCTCCCGTTCGCCACGGAGTTGCCGGATGTAGACCCGATCATCGGGCAACTGGCCATTGCGCCGATCGATGACCGCCTCAATGATTGCATCCAGGTCGATCTGCTCACCATCCCGGACTGGGCGCTCGCGTCGATACGATTCAGGGCGTACCGCCATGAACTGCCGCCGGATCGTCCGCATCAGCGCGGCATGCCGTTGTCGGACGCGACCTATGAATTCGAAATCATTCCCGCGCAGGCGCTTCTCATGAACGCGGCACCAGCCGGGCAGATAGCGTTGGCCGAGATAGTCCCACTCGTCATACAGGAAGCTGCGTGCCCCGGACTGTAACTGCCCGAAGGCTCGATACAGCGCCACCCGATCCGCTTCGATCTGTCGCTGGCGTTCTGCTTCAGTATCTGCCTGTTGCGTCTCGGGTTCGAGGCTCATTGCACTGGCCGCCTCAAGTTGTGCCGTGATCGCCGAAATCCGCATCTGGCGCTGGACAAGTTCGGGTAACACCTGCCCGCGGAAATCTGAAGTACCCGGAGGTAACTGGCCGTCGTCACCATCCAGCCCGTCGCTGCCTGCAGTCTGTGGCGGCCTGAATCGTCCGGTTGCCTCCGTCTGCGCTGATTCGGTGTCCTCTGAAAAACCTGATGGCATTGCCAGCAGCTTGTAGCAGCGAACGGCTGCTGCAGCGCTCTCATAGACGCTGGCCGCGTCCGAATCAAGCGTCAGTGTTGTTGCAATCATCCCGCTCAGCATGCCGGTCGAATCCTGGGCAACAAGCTGTTCAGCATCCTGCCCCAGTGAGTAGCGAAGCAGACCTTCCAGGAGCGCAGCCTGTGGCGTCAGCGACTCGAGCGGCGGACGCGTGGCCAGTGCCTGAGCAAACACGCGGGCCAGGTCCGAGCGGGCCCCTGGAAAACGTCGCAGCAGAATACGATCGACGCGCAGATCCTCGAGCGTCATGAACAGCCAGCGCATCAATTGCGGGCGCAGCCAGAGTCCAAAAAATCGTGCAAGTCCAACCCCGGGATCACCGAGGCGTGGCGCTTCGGGCGGCAGGTCGGCAATCCGTGCCCGCGCTTCCTGCATCGAGAAATCATAGGTGCCAGCTTCAAAGAGACCGACCTGATGCAGCACTGCAATCCGGTAGACGCCCAGATTATCGCGACGCGAATCAAAGAGCTCGATCGAGCTGGGCAGGTAGATCGCGCTGCCATCCGTGGTTACACCATTGGGCCGGAAATGTCCGGTCAGTGTTTCAGAGGGCTTCAGGTGAAGGTAGCGGCCTGCGATGCCTTGCGCAAACAGTCCCAACACACGTTGCGCCTCGACCAGCGTAACGCCGGACGACGATACCGCCAGACTCATGGCAGCACGACGTCAACGATTTCACTGATCGCCTGCTGGACGTCACGGTCGTCTGTGACTGCGTGAGCGATCGCGACATCACAGGCTCGTCGCGGCGCGATGCCGCCGACCACAAGCTGTGCGGCATAGACCAGCAGGCGCGTACTAACTCCCTGCTCGAAGCCATGCTCTTTCAGATTTCTTACCAGCGCGCCGATCCGGGCCAGCGCCTGAGCCAGTTCGGCTGGTGCGCCACT
>JAURMJ010000238.1 GCA_030830765.1 Quisquiliibacterium sp. | reverse complement strand
CTGGATCGCACGACGCTGGGATGATCCGGCCTTCCCGGCAGCATTTCCCTGGTTCGGCACTGAACGTTACTGGCAGGACCGGATCCTCGAATTGCGCGAGCAGATCGGTGCGCTCAGCGAGGAACCGCTGAGCGTCTGACAGACACCTCAGATCGCTAGCGCTTCGCGAACCTGCTCAAGCGCAGCCTGGTCTTCAATCGTGGTCAGATCACCGGGATCGCGGCGCTCGCACAGTGCCTGGATCGCACGACGCAGCACTTTGCCCGATCGCGTCTTGGGTAACAGCGTGACGAAGTGCACACGTGATGGCCTCGCAATCGCGCCCAGCTGATTGTCGACCACCTTCATGATTTCACCCTCAAGCGCCAGGCGGCCTGAAGTTGTTGCAATCACTGTCGGGTCCTTGAGCACGGCGAATGCCATGGCCACTTGACCCTTGAGCTGATCGGCCACGCCAACCACCGCACACTCGGCCACACTCGAATGGCTGGAGATTGACTCCTCGATCTCGCGCGTGCCCAGGCGATGCCCGGCGACATTGATCACATCGTCGGTACGCCCGAGGATGAAGTAGTAACCATCGGCATCACGAACGCCCCAATCGAAGGTCGAGTAGACAAGCTTGCCGGGGATGCTGCTGAAGTAGGTGTCGACGAAGCGCTCATCATCTCCCCAGACCGTCTGCATGCAACCAGGCGGCAGCGGCGGCATAATCGCGACCACCCCCTTCTCGTTGACACCAACCTGCTCGCCGGTCTGCTCATGCAGCAGTCGCACGTCATAGCCATACATCGGCATGCCCGGACTGCCCAGCCGGGTTGGCGTCTTCTCGATGCCATGCGCCACCGTCAGGATCGGCCAGCCGGTTTCCGTCTGCCAGTAGTTGTCGATGATCGGCCGGCCAAGTCCCTCCTCGATCCATTGGGCAGTCGGTTCGTCCAGCGGCTCACCGGCCAGGAACAGAGCGCGCAGGCTCGAGGTGTCATGCGCAGTCAAATAGGCGGGATCCTGCTTCTTCAGGACACGGATTGCAGTCGGCGCCGAGAACATCACGGTGACCTGATACTTCTCGACGAGCCGCCACAGAATGCCGGCGTCAGGTCTCACCGGAGTCCCCTCATAAACGATCGTCGCCATCCCGGCCAGCAATGGGCCATAGACGATATATGAATGGCCGACCACCCAGCCGATGTCGCTGGACGAAAAATAGGTCTCGCCTGCGTTGCCGCAGTAGATGTGCTTCATCGACGCCGCCAGCGCAACAGCGTAGCCGCCGACATCGCGCTGCACCCCTTTGGGCTTACCAGTGGTCCCTGAGGTGTACAGCGTGTAGCTGATCTCATTGGATTCGAGCCAGGTGACCGGCACCTGCGCATCGAGATGCTTTTCGCGCTGTGACGCGTAGTCCAGGTCGCGCCCCTCGATGCGGGTCATCGGGGCAAGCTTGCGATCGACCATCAGCACGCAGGAAGGCTTGTGTGCAGACAACTCGATCGCTTCGTCCAGAAGGTGCTTGTAAGGCACGACCTTGCCTGCGCGCGATCCGGCATCCGCCGAGACGATCAGCTTCGGAGTTGCATCGTCGATCCGGCTTGCCAGACTGTGGGCCGCAAAGCCACCGAAAACCACCGAGTGAATTGCACCGATCCGAGCACAGGCAAGCATCGCGAAGACAGCCTGCGGGACCATTGGCATGTAGACCAGCACCCTGTCGCCTTTGCCAACCCCCTGCTCGATCATGATCGCGGCCATGCGCATGACCTCCTCGTGCAGTTGCCTGAATGAGTAGGTGTCCTCCTCGCCGGTCTCAGTCGACACATAGATCAGCGCCGGCTTGTCAGCCTGGCTCGCCAGATGCCGGTCGATTGCGTTGAAACAAAGATTGGTTTCGCCGCCGAGGAACCAGCGGGCAAACGGCGGCTTGGAGTAATCAAGAACCTGGCCAAACGGTTTGTTCCAGTGAATCAGTTCGGCCTGCTTTGCCCAGAATCCCTCACGGTCTTCGATGGACTGCCGATGAAAGCTCTCCAGGTTCATCCTGTTTGTCTCCTCGTTCGCTTTGTTTTGACAGGGTCGCTACCCGCCCGACAGGCAAGTGATCGGCGGACCTTGCGCGCAGATGCATTCTAAGACCCGACCTGACTCTGTGCTGACAAGGGCTCGCTCCAGATCCTGTCCCGCCTCAGAGGGATAGATGGCCGCTTCCCGGACTTTGACAGGGAGCGCAGGATTCCTTAGCCTTCGCAAGGCAAGCCTAGCTGTCATTTCCGACCTGGTTTTCTGTCCTCCCACCACATTCCTGAAAATGTCGCTCCGCCTCCTCGCGTCATGGCTCACCTTTACGCTGGCTTTATTTGCAACCAGCATGGTTCAGCCGGCTCGGGCGACGGAGACCGATCAGGCAGTCAGTACCTCATCCACAGTCGGCGCGGAGCTCGTCCTGAGGGCGCTTTCGCTGCTTGGCGTCAATTACAAGTTCGGCGGCAATTCACCTGACAACGGTCTTGATTGCAGTGGGTTTGTCAGACATGTTTTCAAGGAAGCACTGGATCTGGGGCTGCCCCGACGTTCGGTCGATATCAGCCGTGCGGGTGATGCGATATCGCGCACGGAGCTTCGCCCTGGCGACCTGGTGTTCTTCAACACCATGCGTCGTGCCTTCTCACATGTCGGCATCTACATTGGCGATGGGAAGTTTGTTCATGCGCCGGGGCGTGGCCGCAAAGTCAAGGTCGACAACATGTCGGGTCGCTACTGGGCAACGCGTTTTAATGGCGCCCGACGCGTTGCCGATCCCAATGAGTTGCTCAACACGCAGATTTCGCTGATTCCTGATGACATCAGCAGGCTGCTCGATGCCCATGAGCCTCAAACCTTGGGCGGATCGGCCGGCGAGTTCGAGCTGTACCGATCGCGCGCGACCTTGGTACGAAGGGATCCAGAACCGATTGAGTTTGGCGAAAGTCCCCAAGGGTCAACTGAATCAATCTTGGCCTTACCGTCCCTGCACTGAGCGTTGCTCTGAGTGCGCCTGACCGACGCATCGCATCCCCCTTGCTCTGAAGATTTACGTAATGCGAACGATTCGCATTACTGTTATAATTCAAACGATGCACTTCGCTGTCTATCCCGATCACGCACGGGACCGTGTCAAAACCGATGACGGACCCCGCTTCCGGTGAAATCCACCCTAGCCTTCCTCTTGCCCAAAACCTCAGATCGAACTCATGAACCGCCCGAAATCCGCATTAACGCTCCTGTGGCTTGGCCTGTCCGCCGTTGCCGGCTTCGCGCAACCCGTCTTTGCAAAAGACACCGTGCTCAACCTCTACTCTGCGCGTCACTATCAGACGGATGAAGCGCTGTACTCGAACTTCACCAAGCAGACCGGGATCCGAATCAATCGGATAGAAGCCGGCGACGAAGCCCTGCTTGAGCGCCTGCGCAACGAAGGCAAGAACAGCCCTGCCGATGTCGTGCTGCTTGTCGACGCGGCGCGCCTGTGGAAGGCTCAAATCGAGGGTTTGTTCCAGCCACTCGACTCAGCGCTTCTGAAAAACCGGATTCCCGAACATCTGCGGGCCAGGGACGACGGCAAGGGCAGCGAATGGTTCGCGATCTCGACGCGCGCCAGAGCGATCGTCTACAACAAGGAAAAAATCGATCCCAGTCTGGTCCGTAACTACGAAGATCTGGCTCGCCCCGAACTCAAGGGCAAGGTCTGCACGCGCAGCGGCATGCATCCGTACATGCTTTCGCTGATCGGCGCGATGTCGGAACACCTGGGTCAGGCAGCTGCCGAGCATTGGGCAAAAGGCGTCGTCGCCAATTTCGCGAGATCGCCGCGCGGAGGGGATACCGATCAGATCAAGGCGGTCGCCAGCGGCGAATGCGCAGTGGCGCTGACCAACACCTACTACCTTGCGCGACTCATGCGCTCTAAAAAGCCGCAGGATCAGCAAATTGTCGCGAAAGTCGGCGTGGTGATGCCGAACCAGTCCAGCTGGGGTACGCATGTGAATGTCTCAGGCGGCGGAATCGCTCACGCTGCGCCCCACCGTGAGGCAGCGGTCACCTTCCTCGAGTACCTGGCCAGCGATCAGGCGCAGATCTATCTGGCCGACGGCAACAACGAATGGCCGGTCGTCGCGTCGGCCAAGATCAACAACCCGGCTCTGGAATCCCTTGGACAATTCAAAGCCGACAGGTTGCCGATCAGCGCGATCGGACGCAGCCAGATGGAAGCAGCCAAGATCATCGACCGGGTCCGCTGGCGCTGACATCCGACACGCAGTCGGCCATCGAGCCCTCAGGCTTGCGCTGCAATCACCTTGACCTCGACCAGGTAGTCGGGCGTGGCCAGCTTGGCTTCGACCGTTGCCCGCGGTGGGGTCTGACCAGCAACCACCCATTGATCCCAAACCGCATTCATGGCCGAAAAATCGTCCATCGTGCGAAGGAAGATGGTCGCCTGCAAAATGCGGGTCTTGTCGGACCCGGCCTCGCCCAGCAGGCGATCGACCGCAGCAAGGACCTGCTGCGTCTGGCCGGTGATATCCAGCTTGGGATCGTTAGCCACCTGTCCAGCGAGGTACGCGACCCCCGCATGAATCGCGACCTCGGACATCCGCGGGCCGACGTGCAGTCGTTTAATCGTCATCAGTTCACTCCATTCAGTTAAGTCTGTTGGTCTAAAAATTCAGTCATGGCATCAGTCGAGCAGAAAGTTCTCCACAATCTGCAGCTGGTCATCGCTGATCAGTGTTGGAGCATGCCCGACATTGGGGATTTCTGTGATCAGGGCCTTGGGCCCGCGCATGGCCATCTGCCGCGCACAATCTTCATTCAGGATCGTTGAATTCGCGCCACGGATGACACGGACCGGGCAATTGATCGACTCATAGAAAGGCCATAGGCTGACAGCCGGTTGGGCTGCAGCCGCCTTGAAGGCAATGGCAATGGTCGGATCGTAGTGAAAGGTCCAGCGCCCATCCCGCTGGACAACATAATGCCGCGACAGATAGCGAAACTGATCGTCGGTATGTTCACCGAACTCACCCATGCGGCCGCGAAGATCAGCTTCGCCTGCCTCGAAGCTTGCGAAGCTTGGGTCATCACCGATATAGCTTGCGATTTTCTCGACCCCGACGCTACCGATTTCCGGACCGATGTCGTTCAGGATCAATCGCGAAATAGGATTGCCGGGCAAGGCAGCCAACAACATGCCGATCACCCCTCCCATTGATGTGCCCAGCCAGATGACATGTTCGACATCCAGCCGGGCGATCAACGTGACGCAATCGGCCAGATACTGTGGCACGGCATACAGCGATGGATCGGGAGCGAAATCTGAGGGCCCGCGCCCGATCATGTCGGGGCAGATCACGCGATAACGGTCCCCCAGGCGCTCAGCCACCGGATCGAAATCACGTCCGTTTCGCGTCAGTCCGTGCACGCACATCAGAACCGGTGCGTCTGGTCGACCCCATTCGGTGTAACCGATGCGATGGAGTCCTTTGGGACTGGCACACGTGACATGTCGCAGTGTCGGCTGGCTCACAATTCCCCCTTGTAAAATGAGCAGCAAATCTTATCAGGGAGAAAACATGCTGAAAGCGAAGACGGCACTGGTCACGGGATCCACCAGCGGGATCGGGCTCGGAATGGCCCGAGCCCTCGCTGGTGCCGGGGCAAACGTCCTGCTCAATGGCTTTGGCGATGGCGCCGAAATCGAGAAACTGCGCGCCGGAATTGAATCGGAATTTGGAGTGCAGGTGGCCTACGACAACGCCGACATGACCCGTCCGGATCAGATCGAAAAGATGATCACGTCCGCCGAGCAGCGTTTCGGCGGCATCGATATTCTGGTCAACAACGCAGGGATCCAACACGTCGCGCCGGTTGACCAGTTCCCGACTGAGCGCTGGGATGCCATCATCGCAATCAACCTGTCATCAGCATTTCATACGATCCGCTGCACGCTGCCGGCCATGAAGTCCCGTGGCTGGGGACGGATCGTGAATATCGCTTCTGTCCATGGCCTGGTCGCGTCTGTCGAGAAGGCTGCCTATGTCGCAGCCAAGCATGGCATCGTCGGGCTGACCAAGGTCGTCGCGCTGGAAAACGCCCGTAGCGGCATTACCTGCAATGCGATCTGTCCGGGGTGGGTTCTTACGCCGTTGGTCCAGAAGCAGATTGATGCGCGGGCTGCTGCTCAGGGGATCAGCGTCGAGGAGGCGAAGGTCGCATTGCTCTCCGAGAAACAACCGTCGGTCGATTTTGTCACCCCGGAGCAGATCGGCGAACTGCTGCTGTTTCTGTGCTCAGATGCCGCGCAGCAGGTGCGCGGTGCGGCCTGGACCATCGACGGTGGCTGGACTGCCCAATAATTTGCGAACTGCCACCTTCGGTCAGTCGACAGTTTCCGATGCGGGCAAGGCGGTCCGAATTCTCCAATAGCGCCGATCATCGCGGCGAAACAACGAGACCATCGGGGTTTGGCCGACGCGCATCTGAATCCTGATTGCAGCATGGTCGTCGCTGCGCAGGATCCGGATTGCGCGCTTGCGATATCGATCAAGCACCAGTGCATTCGGGTGGTGATACCGATT
>JAURMJ010000237.1 GCA_030830765.1 Quisquiliibacterium sp. | reverse complement strand
GTTGGAGTTGCTCAAACCATTCCTCGAGCAAATGCGTGCCATCGACGATCTGATCAAGAGTCTGCCGCAGTTGCGGATTCCCTAAGGTGCTGGGTCAGTTCGGTTTGAACAGTGCGGTGATTCGATGGATGGTTTCCGCCTCGAGAGGCTGCATTAGCGTTTGTAATTTCACCCACGACAAGACGTACGAATAGCGGGCCTGGGCTAAATCGATCTCTGCCTGAAACCGCAAACTCTCCGATCTGAGTACGTCGAGAACCGTTCGAACGCCGGCTGTTTGCCCTTTACGGCTTGACTTCACGGCCTCTGCGCTCGACGAGACCGCGGTCTTGAGCGCTTCAATTAGAGCGCGGCCCTGAACAACGGCGTCATGCTGCGTCTGGACGTCGATACGGACCTTGTTCGTTATCTGTTGCAGAGATTCAGACGCCTGCGCCACCTTGGTCGCCGCTTGACGTGCCTGTGCGCTGATCACCCCTCCGGTATAAATTGGCACCGAAAGTTGCACGCCAACAACTGCGCTACTCGTGGTGGTCGACGCGAAAAAATTGTTCTCGCCGGTACTCTTGCTCAGTTGGGCGACTAGATCCAGGGTTGGCAGATGATCTGCCTCGGCCTGTCTGAGGCTATGCTGCGCGGCCAACTCTCCGTGACTGGCAGCGAGTAATTGCGGGTTGTGCATCAGTGCGACTTGCACCGCTTCTTGCAATGACGGTATGTCCAGGCGATCAGGGCGGAACGCGCTGAGATCCAGAGTGTCAAGAGAACCAGGGACCTTTCCGGTCAGCAACTCGATCTGGCGGCGAGCAATCTGGATTGCTTGATTGGTTTGGATGGATTGCGCCTTAATGCGATCCAGTTCGGCCTTGGCGTCGTCCACGTCGTTTCGCGTACCTTGGCCCGCGCGCAGCCCCAATTCGGCTGCCGCGAGGCGGTTGCTGACCAGAGTCAGTTGACTGTCGATCAGACGTCGGCGGTCCAAGGCGAGCAAAACGTCGAGGTAGGCAGAGGTCACACGCACGACGAGTTGCTGTTCCTCGCTGTAGAGCTCTTGCGTGGCTTGCGCGATTTGCGCGTCGGCACGGTCCACGCCGCGAAGCTGACGCAGACGGATCAGGGATTGTCTGAGTGAAAGCGTTCGCGAGTCGAGCGGATAAGATTGCCGTGGAGCAGCAACTGAATTCGTGGTCAGTTGCTGTTGAACCGAACTTTTTGCGATGTTCAAAGAAATCTGTGGCAGTAACTGGCCTTTGGCGAGCGGCAGCAATTCTTGCGCATCGCGCAGTTTGGCCTGGGCAAGACGCCATTGGGCGTCGTGCTGGCGTGCCAGTTCGTAGGCCTCACCTAAGGACATGGCAAAGAGCGCCTGACCGGTCAGTGTGAACGCGATTCCGACGCTAATCGTGATGATCATGCGCCAGCGTGCGATCGAGGACGTCACGTCATTCTTCCTTCAACGAGAAAGATAAGCGCTTGGTCAGCGGTCGGATGATGTAGTCCATCAGCGTACGTTTTCCAGTTTTGAACACCACAGATACCGGCATGCCGGGCTGCAGTTTTCGCGCGCCTAACTCCTTCATGCCGAGCGGCGTGACTTCGACCCTGGCCAGATAAAAAGCCGGCAGTTGAGGATTAGCAGGGTCCGATACGGTGTCCGACGAAATTGTCAAAATCTTTCCCTCCACGACTAATTGCGGCGTGTTGGCAAAGCCACTGAAGCGCAGGTCCACGTCGGTACCTAGTGCAATGCGATCGATGAGTTGGGAGTCAACACGAGCTTCAACGATCAGGGATTCGTTGACTGGAACGATATCCATGATCTTTTGTCCGGGACTCACGACGCCGCCAACCGTTTGCGCCGACAGCGCTACGACTTGCCCTTGTGCGGGCGCGCGGATCTCGATGCGACCGAGTTCCTCAGAAATCGCCTTGAATTGCTCACTGAGTGCCTGAATCTCGGGACGCAATTTGGCTAATTGCTGCTCGATCTCTTTGCGGTAATCGGCACGCATCGACAACTCGCGCTGTTTAAGCTCGAGAATCGCTTGTCTAGCCCGGATTTGGGTTGCGACACTGTCCGCAATCTGACTGCGCACCGAGGTAATTTGGCGTTCCATTTCAAGTTGCCGGCTGGTCGGAAGATAGCCTTCCTTGACCATGTCACGAACGCCTCGCAATTCGCCTTCAAGCGAACTTGCCTGCATGCGCAGATTGGCTTGTACTTGCGAGGATGAAGCAATGATCGCTTCGTGGCCCATCGCCGTCTCGCGAATCGCGTCTAGGGAGGCTTGCAGGCTTTCCCGCCGAGTCTGCAGCAGTTGCGATTCAAGCTTCATCTGCAGGTTGAGCTTGTCGTCAGCACGCGCGGCGGTGATCAAGGCTGGGTTGAAGTCGATCTTGCTGCCGCCTTGCTGCTCCGCTAGTAGTCGGCTTTCTACCGCCTGCAAGGCATAGAGTTGTTGCCGCACACTCTCGTAGCCAGCTTTGGTCGCAGCATCATCCAGCAGAATCAAAGGCTGATCTTTTTGAACCCACTGCCCCTCCTTGACGAGGACCTGCTGAACGATCCCGCCCTTTAAGTGCTGCACCGCTTTGCGCTTGGTATCCACGGAAACCTGACCGACCGAGCTAACACCTTGATCGATCGGCACAAGACTGGCCCAGGCGATGAATCCGCCGAATCCGAACACCAGGGTCAACAGTCCAACTCGAGAGATGCGTCGCGTATCCGCCAGGGCGCTCAGCTGCGCATCGGATTCTGGAGCCGTACTGCTGCTGGCCGCTGCGGGCGATTTGGCGAGGATTGAAGGCGCAGGATTTGCCACCAGAGTGTTCCTTCAGAGATCGTAGGAGATCAGTTCGAGAGATTGTGAATCCGTCAGGACGGCATCGCCGGTGTCAGCGGTGCGACGGTAGGCAATTCATCGGCAATCGGATCAGCCGTGCTCTCGGCATCACGCCTCACGATGCGTCCAGCCTCCATCTGCAGAACTTCGTCCGCAATACCGGCACCGAGTGCGCGATGCGTGATCATCAACACGGTGCAGCCTTGTTCCCGCAATCGCTTTAATGCCCCGATAAGGGCAGCTTCGCCTCTAACATCGAGATTCGAATTTGGCTCGTCCAGGACGACCAGACGTGGCAAGCCATAGACTGCTCGCGCAAGGGCGACTTGCTGGCGTTGCCCGCCAGAGAGCGTGTGCCCGCCGGGCCCTATTTTCGAATCGTAGCCGTTGGGCAGACGCAGGATCATGTCGTGGGCGCCTGCAATTTGCGCGGCTTCGATGACCTTGGCTGAGTCAGGCGCATTCATCCTGGCAATATTGTCCGCAACGGTGCCGGAAAAGAGTTCGATGTCCTGTGGCAAGTAGCCGAGATGAGCCCCCAGACGGCTGCGGTCGAGTGATTGAATTGGGCATCCGTTTAGTAAGACCTCACCTTGCCAATCCGGCCAGATTCCTAGGATGAGTTTTCCGAGCGTGGATTTCCCCGCGCCGGAACTTCCTCGGACGATGTAAACGCGACCTGCCGGAAAATCCGCATGGATATCTGTGAGTATCGGTGCCTCCCGCCCTTCGGCCGTAGCACTGACCGCGCGAAGTGCGACGGAGATTTGATCGGGGGTCGGTAAGGCGAGCGGACCTGCATTGGGAGCCTGTTGCAATACAGATTCAAGGCGACGCATCGCCTGTCGTGCTGCGATGAACCCGCTCCAACCACCGACGATCTGGTCGATTGGTGACGTGGCACGCCCTACTAGCAGGCTCGCGGCGATCATTGCACCAAAACTCAGTTCCCCTTGAAAAGCCAGGAGTGCCGCCGCACCGAGCGAAAGCGACTGCATCAACACTCGCAACTCTTTACTCGAGACAGTAAAGGCATTTGCTTTGGATTTGCCGTTCGTTTGAGTTTGCAGTGTTGAGATCTGTTGTTGCCACCAATGTTTCATGAAGTTGGGCACCATTCCGTGGGCCTCGATGACTTCTGCGTTTTGGAGTTTCGAGTGAATGAACACATTGAGTGCCTTCTCCTCGTCTTCACTCGCCTCATTGCTCGCTTGTGTTGCAACGGAGGTCCACCAGGCAAATCCCAGCAAGATCAACATGAAAAGAATCGTTAACCAGCCGAGCATCGGGTGGAGCATGAACATGACGCCCAAGTAGATGGGGGACCAGGGCAGATCGAAAAAGGCAAATGCGCCATTCCCGGTTAGCCACTGGCGAATGGTCGTCATATCGGAAAACGACTGAATGGGGGCGCGACCGCTCATTCGCAACTGATCGCGAAACGTCCCATGGAAGACGGCTGCGCTGAGCGCAGCGTCCAGATGCAGCCCGACGCCGATCATCAGGCGGGAGCGCATCCACTCGCAAAATGCCTGCACGCAGTAAAAGAACAGCACCAGCGCAGTCAGGACGATCAGTGTGATTTCACTCTGACTAATCATCACCCTGTCGAATACTTGGAGCATGTATAGCGTTGGACTCAGCATCAGGATATTGATGACAGCACTGAACAGCCCGATGGTGATCAGTTCACGCTTGAAGCGAGACAACAGTTCTGCGAGGTGAGATTTCATGGTTATAGGCGCCGCTATATGTCAGCCGCCCTTCGCAGACGCGACGACGCGGTTTTCAGATCCTGTAGAACTGTCCGTGTCTGATTTTGGATCCGGCGCTGCTTGAGCAAGCTCGATACCCGCTTTGATAACACCCTTCTCGCGAACGTTTTTGACAGATCCGGATCGCGAAGACTTCTTCATCTCGGCAAGTTTGGCCATAACATCCGCAGTCTTACCGAACATCTTGGTATG
>JAURMJ010000236.1 GCA_030830765.1 Quisquiliibacterium sp. | reverse complement strand
CTCGTCCGCTTCGTCGAGTACCAGGAAGCGAATGGTCGACAGCAGGCCACTATTGCGGCTCAGGTGATCGACCAGACGGCCTGGGGTCGCGACGATGACCTGCGCGCCTTGGCGAATGGCCTTGAGCTGCGGGCCCATGGGTGCGCCACCGTAGACCGCGACGACGGTCAGGCCAGGCATCTGCTTGGAATAGGTTTCGAATGCAGTGGCGACCTGCAGGGCCAGTTCGCGAGTCGGCGCAAGGATCAGTGCCTGCACTTCCTTACGAGCGGGATCGATCTTGGACAGGATCGGCAGCGCAAAGGCCGCGGTCTTGCCGGTACCGGTCTGCGCCTGGCCGATCATGTCGTGACCGCCAAGGATCACCGGGATCGCCTGAGATTGAATAGGGGATGGTTCTTCGTAGCCGACTGCGCTGATGGCAGCCAGAACAGCGGAGTGAATACCGAGTGCGGCAAAGCCGCCGATTTCCTGGGTCATGGGTCTTGTCTCTGATGCTCCGCAAGACCCATTGTTCCGAAGCTGCGCATGCCGTGCAAAACCCGAAGGTCACCCTGGCAGCCTGGTCGGCGGGGTTGCGAAAACGTATGAATGATGAATCGTCAAGGATAGCCCGCTCGAAGCGGACAGCAGCCGAAGCAGTGCTTCGTGTGTTGCAGTACCTGAACGCAGGCTGGGTTTCAGCCGGCGCGTACTATACCGGATTAACGTGACGCTGTGCGGGTATTTTGCGCGGGCGGTTGGGCTGCCGGGCGCGCCGTTGGCCAGCAAGCACCGCCGCGTGGCTCGCCTGCATCAACCCAGGTGCACAGCAGCGGCACCGTGGCAGGTCTCGTCCTCGCGGCGGGCATCACTTTCAGGCAGCCTCGCTATTGGCGGCGCTGACGCGGAAGCGGCCGACCAATTGGTGCAGCTTGCCAGCCGTATGACGAACACGTTCGGCGCTGTCCTGCAGCACGCCGAGGGTCTGCCCCATCTCATTGGAGGCCTGGTCGACGCCACGGATGGTCTGGCCGTAATGCAGGCTGCGCTCGTTCAGCCCCTTGATGATGTCGAACATGCGTTCGACCGTGTGATGCAGATGCACATTCTCCGAGGATGCCTCCTCGGTCAGGCGCAGGCTGCTGTCGACATTCTGGACGCCACCCTCCATGAACGACACCGCCTGGCGCGTTTCCGCCTGCAGGCTCTCGACCTTGTGCCGAATGTCCTCTGCCGCCTTGGCCGTACGTTGCGCCAGTGAACGGACCTCACCCGCCACCACGGCGAAGCCGCGACCATGGTCCCCTGCCCTGGCCGCTTCGATTGCCGCGTTCAGTGCCAGCAGATTGGTCTGCGTGGTGATGTCGCTGATCAGCCCGACGATCTCATCGATCTCGCCCATGCGGCTGTCGAGCAGCTGAACGCTCTGAGCCGAGCGCTGCACCACATCACGGATCGATTCGGTACCGTTACGCACGGTGTCGAAACGCTCGCGGGCACGCTGCATCACCTCGTCCATGGCGCCCTTCATTTCCTCGGCGGTCATCGATGCCTGCTGAATTTCGCCAAGTTGCTCCTCCACCAGCAGCAACAATTGATGGATCGATTCGGCCACATCGCTGGTGGTCTGCCCCGCTTCGCTGCTGCGTTCAAGCATCAGCTCGTTGTCCTGACGAACGTGTTTCGAGACTTGGATCACCTGGCCGACCACACCGTCCAGGCTGTCAATGAAGCTGTTGATCCAGCGCCCCATGTCGCCACTCTCATCGCGCTGCATGGTGCTGCTGTCGACCCTTTGGCGCAGATTGCCCTCGCCTTCGGCCAGCGTACGAATCACCTCGGTCATCTCCTGCATGCGCGCAGCCAGCCGTCGCGGCCCGAAGGACGCGAACGCCCAGGCCCCCAGCAGGAGCAGCAAACCGTTGACCAGGTGCAGCGCGGTGGTGGGCAGACCGCTGAACTCCTGCAGCAGACTGCCGATGGCGAACAGCGTGGTCACCGTGAGCAGATAGGTCTTCATCAGCCCGACGCTCAGCGAACGGCGACGATAGACCTCCTCCAGATCCGCCTCGCACATCATCCCCCAACGGTCTGGCGAGCCTTGCAGCTGAAAGGTAACGCCCTTGCCGATGACCGGAATGTGTCGGTAGTCCGAGTAGCCGGGATAGGTGACGAACAGGTTGGCACCCTTGGCGATCGTCTCCCGCACACCAGGATGCAACTGGCCGGTGGCCGGATCGGTAAAACGCAATTCCAGCTCGGTATGCTGCTGCACGCGCACCGTTCCCCAGCGCGTGTGCACACCGCTTTTCAGGTTCTCGCCGTGGCTGAAGGTGGCATCTTCGAAGCGCGAGCGTGACAGCGCCGTGCCGGTCTGAACACTGCTGTCGAAGCGCGACTCCACCATGAACAGGTAGTTGTCACCCGATTCCGGGTAGACGTGGCCGGCCTCGCGCTGGATGAGGTCACCGATCACATCATTGGGCACCCGCGCGCAGATGCAGCCGAGACACTTACCGCCAACATGCACCGGCTGATAGAACATCAGGGTGACCGCATCATGGAAGCGCGACGTGCTCGCGCCCAGGCGCTGGGTCAGCGGATCACGGTAGGGCCCATGCAGGAACGGCTCGCTCAGCCCGCGCGCCACCGCTCTGCCATCGAGATCCTGCTGCCCGACATGAGCCGCACAGGTGGATGCCAGCACGCGGCCTTGCGAATCGATGACGAACAGCTCGGAAATATCCGGCAGCTGTGCCCGTTTCCCCTCCAGCACATCGCTAGCGACGTGGCCAACGGCTTCGCCCATGTTGGCGGCCAGGTCCGCAAGATGATCCCAGTGACTGGCGACCCAGTTCTGCAGGATGCACACCCGTGACTGCGCAACGCCCTCGAAGACCTGCTCCACCGCGGGATACACGCCACGATTCAACCAGCACGACCAGCGCATCGACAGCTTGCCGGTTGGCCCCGACCACGGAAGCCAATGGCGCTCGCTAGCGGACAGATGCATCAGATTGCTTTGAAGATGAGGCACGGGCGATTCCTTACTGCCGACAAAATATGCTGGCGTTTTGCAATTAGCAGACCAGCCATGCCGTCACGTTTGCTCATCAGCGCGGCAAGACACAGCGCTCCAGCATTGATTAACTGCTGGCTTCGTGGGACCCAGATATTGAGTGGGACGAGTGAGGCCCCGCGATAGAACCGCGCGTCGCGCTTTTCGGTGCGGGACGGCGCCGGTCAGTACGCACCGATATGGAACAGCCACAAACCTTCAATACCGCCGACGCACCCGTTCGGTGCAGAGTTAGCTCGCGGGACGCAGCGCCGCAATCAACGAATCCAGCGAATAGCCCAGGCGCGGCGCCAACGCTTCGGCCCGCTGGCGCAGCCCGGTCATGTCCAGCTGCTGATCGAGATCCGCTGGCACCAGCAGCACCACGTTGCCCTCCTTCACGGGGCACTCCCAGTAATGCCGATGATAGAGGCCACGCAGCAGCGCCGCGCCCAATGGGCGGTCGTCATCGGTGCCCCACTGATTGATGATCAGCCAGCCGCCCGGATTGAGTTTTTCCTGACAGCGCTTGAGGAACGACCAGGCCAGATGCGCGGCATCCGGGCCTGCATCGTTGTACAGGTCCACGAAGATCAGATCGGAACTCTCGGCGGTATCCAGCAACTCGGTGGCATCGCCGATGCGGATATACAGCCGCGAATCGTTCTGCAAGCCAAGGTACTGCATCGCAAGCTCCGGCACCGCCGGCCGCAGCTCGATGACCTCGACGTCCTCCAGCGGCAGGAACTGCAGACAGGCCTGAGTCAGGTTGCCGGCACCAAGCCCTAGAAACAGTGCGGTTTCCGGCTCTGCATGACACAGCCCACCGAGCAGCATCGCGCGGGTGTAATCGTATTCGAGCCAGGCAGGATCGGCGGTGAATACGCAGCTCTGCTCGACCGCCGCGCCAAACTCGAGAAAACGGTAGTCGCCCACCTCGAGTACGCGAATCAGCCCGAAAGCGTCATGCACTTCGGCGAGCAGGCGTTCCTCTTTGTCCATCAATGTGCTCCGCAGCTATCCGATCACCAGCGTGTCGGCGAACGCATCTTACGCAGCCCCATAGGCCATCGCTATCTCCGGGGCCCGGGCGCTTCAGGTAAAATCGCCGCACTTTTATCAGTTGGAACGATCATGAACGACGCCTGGAGCCCCGATAGCTGGAGAAGCAAGCCGATCCAGCAGCAGCCCGAATACCCGGATGCCGAACACCTCTCGCGCGTTGAACGCACCCTGGCCGGCTTGCCACCGCTGGTCTTCGCCGGCGAAGCACGGGAGCTAAAACGGCAGTTCGCCGAGGTGACCCAGGGCCGCGCGTTCCTGTTGCAGGGCGGCGATTGCGCCGAGAGTTTCGCCGAATTCTCGGCCACCAAGATTCGCGACACCTTCAAGGTGCTGCTGCAGATGGCGATCGTCATGACTTTCGCGGCCGGCTGTCCGGTGGTAAAGGTCGGGCGCATGGCCGGCCAGTTCGCCAAGCCCCGTTCGGCCGGCGACGAAACCGTCGATGGCGTGACGCTGCCGGCTTACCGGGGCGATATCGTCA
Source organism: Quisquiliibacterium sp. (assembly GCA_030830765.1). Classification (GTDB taxonomy): domain Bacteria; phylum Pseudomonadota; class Gammaproteobacteria; order Burkholderiales; family Burkholderiaceae_E; genus Quisquiliibacterium. Next base: position 1,600 of record JAURMJ010000236.1, on the reverse strand, counting down.
ATGGCATCGACTTCAACGCGCAAAGCCGCGTGCCGGACCCGGAGCGTCTGCTGCAGGCCTACCATCAGTCCACCTCCAGCCTGAACCTGCTGCGTGCATTCGCCCAGGGCGGTTTCGCCGACCTGCACCAGGTGCATCAGTGGAACCTGGACTTCATCGCCAACTCCCTGCTGGCCGAGAAGTACCACCAGCTCGGCGCACGCATCGACGAAACGCTGAAATTCATGCGCGCATGCGGCCTGGATGGCGCACCACAGTTGCGCGAGACCAGCTTTTTCACGGCTCACGAGGCACTGTTGCTGAACTACGAGCAGGCTTTCGTCCGCCAGGACAGCCTCAGCGGCGGCTGGTACGACTGCTCCGCGCACATGCTGTGGATCGGTGACCGCACCCGTCAGCTCGACGGCGCGCATGTCGAATTTCTGCGCGGAGTGGGCAATCCCATCGGCGTGAAGGTCGGCCCGAGCATGGACAGCGAGGAGCTGATCCGCCTGATCGACATCCTCAACCCGCAGAACGACCCCGGTCGCTTGAACCTGATCGTGCGCATGGGCGCCGACAAGGTCGAAGCCGGTCTGCCGCGACTGGTGCGTGCGGTGCAGAACGAAGGTCGCCATGTGCTCTGGAGTTCCGACCCAATGCATGGCAACACCATCAAGGCGTCCAGCGGTTACAAGACGCGGGACTTCGAGAAGGTGCTCGCCGAAGTGCGTCAGTTCTTCGATGTGCATCGTGCCGAGGGCAGCTACCCCGGCGGGATTCATATCGAGATGACCGGCCAGAACGTCACCGAATGCATCGGCGGTTCGCGGCCGATCACCGAAGCCAGCCTCAGCGATCGCTATCACACCCAGTGCGACCCGCGGTTAAACGCCGATCAGTCGCTGGAAATGGCGTTCATGATCGCAGAAACCCTGAAGCAACTGCGGCCCAACTGATGGCGAGGTAGAAGCCGCAGGCTGCCGGTCACGGTGCGCGACACTTGTCGCGCAGCGATCGGCAAGTGAAAGGGCATAAAAAAACCCGGCGCCAGGCCCAAGCCGTTGGGTTAATCTGTTGAAAAAATGAAGCACATGGTCTTGAATGAGGCCATGTGCTTCGTCTTTTCAGGGGTTGGCTATGCAGAAAAAATCTTCTGCGGGAGGGGGCGACGCCCAAATGCCCTCAACTGTCCCCTCCTCGGCCAGCAAAGGGGATCTCCACCCCGAGCATCCTCGACGGCACAAGCGCCGCACCCCGGATGAATTCAATGGCATCCAGGTCAACTACTGCAAGAATCCGCAATGTTCCAACTTCGGCGTGCCCATTGGCAAGAGAATGGCCACCGGGACAAATGCCTACCAGATCGTAGCCTCAGCCAAAGGCTTTCCCCAGGGACGCTGCAATGGCTGTGGTGAGCACTTCCCGCTAAAGAGCAATCAGGGCATCCATGAGGAGCTTTCACGCATGATGAGGGCCCTAGGGATGGTCTGAAGTAGCCCTGCATTTCCGGCCCACTTCTACCCTTGCCGATTTTTAAAGCGGCGACTTGCCGGAAATTGATCAAGTCATCCGTTCATTTCTGTGTTTTGCCGCCGCGAGCACCTCGCGGTAGCCTTTT
>JAURMJ010000235.1 GCA_030830765.1 Quisquiliibacterium sp. | reverse complement strand
GGTCGCAGGACCAGCATCAATCCGCAGATCGCGATCGGCCGCCGACAATTCGTGGCTCGCCCCGTGCACCAGAGAACTGAAGCTGCCGATCCGCCAGGCCGACGCCATGGCGGACGGTGCTGGCAAGGCCTTGAACTGCGGCACCCGATCGCCTGATCCGGAAAGATCGACCTGGGAGGGGTGCGGTAAAACCTGCAGCGAGATCGTGCCCTGCGCCCGCTCGGCAAGCGACTCCCAGGCCTGTGCAACGGCCGGAATAGGTAGCTTCGCGCCAGCCCACTGCCCCGGGGCAAGATCGCCGGCGCCGACGATCCAGTTCAGCAGTCCATCGGTCTGAACGCTTTTGGACTCAAGTGCTTTGCCCGAGAATTCATTCGCTGATTGCTGACTACCCCTGAGCGTGCAGCCTGCCACCAGCACGCAGCGGTGTACTGCCCGGGTCAGGGCCACGTAGACGAGGCGCAGAAATTCAGCAGAGCGCTCAATCTGCTGGCGTGCTTTGACTTCTTGCTCGTCAAAGGCGGGATCCAGGTCCTTGCGCCAGTCGATCAGCAGGCGACCGTTTTCATCGTGATACTCAACACCTTGCAGCCGTTCACCACCGGATGCGGGAGCACGCCACAGAAACGGGCAGAACACGATCGGAAACTCGAGACCCTTGGACGCATGGATCGTGATGATCTGGACGAGGTTCTCGTCGGACTCCAGGCGCAGCTGTGTCTCATCAGATGCGGCCGCCTGGCGAAGCTGGATCCGGAACCAGCGCAGCACCGCCTCGGGGGCAGGATCCTGGCCAGCGGCCTGGTGCAGAATCTCGATCAGGTGCAACAGGTTGGTCAATCGACGCTCGCCGTCCGGACAGGCAAGCAGGCGCGCGGCAACGGCATCCTGATTCAACCAGCGCCGCAGCATGAAGCCGACGCCACGTTCCAGCCAAGCCACTCTGAGCCCGGCAAATCGCTGGGCGATTCCGGTGGCTTGAGCTTCATCAGCATCAAGCGCAGCGATGGATGCAGCATCCAGTCCGATCGCTTCGGTCGCCAGGGCAGCCCGCAACAGGCTCTCACGGGTCGGTTCGAGCACGGCAGCCAGAACACGCTCGACTTCCTCGGCATCTGCAGTCTGAAAGACACTGCGTGCAGATCGCTCGACACAACCAATTCCGAGACTGGTAAGCGCCTTGCGCATCAGAGTGCCTTCGGCATGCGTGCGGACCAGCACAGCGCAATCGCCTGCCTGAACCGCGCGCCCCCCGATCAGAGCATCGCCATCTCGCGCGGCGCGCAGCAGGCGTGAAATCTCGCCGGCACAGGCCTGCGCTGCGGCAATGCGGGCATCTTTCAGCGAGAGCGTTGCTGCCTGATCGAGCATCCCCGGCAAGGCCCAGACCTGTAGCGCGGCCCCCTGCACTGCAGCCCCGTGAAGTGGATCCCGCTGCCGCTCACCAGCGGCAACTTCTTGATACTCAAGCCCCTCAAGCATGAACAGTTTCGGGTTACAGGCGAACAAGGCATTAAGTGCCTGCACCAGCTGCGCGCTTGAGCGCTGATTTCGGTCCAGCGTGAACAGCCGCTTGGCATGCGCCCGTGCATCCAGATACGTGTGCAGATCAGCACTGCGAAACGCATAGATGGACTGTTTCGGATCTCCGACCAGAAAAACCGGTGCGCTGCGATTGCGATAAATACGCTCGAAAATGCCGAACTGGATTGGGTCGGTGTCCTGGAACTCGTCAATCAGCGCCGCAGGAAAACGCTTACCCAGTTCGTCGGCAAGCCATTGCGAGTCGGAATCCGTCAGGGCCCGATGCAGGCGCTGCAGCATGTCGTCATAGGCGATCTGATGACGTGCACGCTTCTCCTGATCAAGCGCCAACGCACACTCGTCGAGCATGCCCCGGATCAGACGCAGCCTTGCAATTCCGAGATCAGCCTCGATTGCAGACTTGCGATCGAGCAGCGACTGCATCCCATCGAAGAATGGATCGGCAGGAGGTGATTTCCCCTTTTTTGAGCTTTTAGACAGTTTTTCACTGGAGAAAAGCTGCAGCAGCCTGGGGTCAGCTCCGAGCAGATTCTGGACACGACCGGTCTGAAAATACTGCGCGCAGGCCTGCGCTGCATGATCGACCCGGGTGCTCGAATAAATATTGCCCTTCAAGTCACCGAGTGCCTCCTTCAGCTTGACGGTGAGTTCATCACCCCGCAGCTGCCACTGCCCGGAAATCTGATTGAAGAAGGTCTCAAAACCACGCGTGTCGAGTTCGAAAGGCTCATCAATCCGCTCCGGCCAGCGCTGCGCAGCCATCGGTCGGGCGAGACGACGAGCGAGCAATCTGCCGAATCCCTCGGGCGAGTCCTTGCAGGCCAGCAGATAAGCGGCCAGAAACGCGGGTAATTGTTCGCTCGCAATATGCCGCCGCCAGAAATCGTGAACAACCTGGCTGCGCAGCAGGGAATCATCGACCAGCAGCTCATTTTGCAGCGCACCGCGGGCAGCGAATGCGGTTTCAGCCAATGCCCGCTGGCAAAAACCATGGATTGTAAAGATCGAGGCTTCATCGAAAGAGGCCAGCGCTGCGTCAATCTTGGCAAGTTGCTGCTCAGGTGAACCGGCGCGCGCTGCATCGCGTGAAAGCGCGTCGCTCAGACCGAGCACGAACGGATCAGTCTGGCCGACGGCCTGACTGCGCAGGTGTGCCGCCATTTGGACAAGTCGCTGACGGATCCGCTCGCGCAACTCGGCGGTGGCCGCGTTGGTGAAGGTCACGACCAGAATCTGTGACACCTTCAGCTCGCATTCAATCAGCAAGCGAAGATAAAGCCCGCAGATATTCCAGGTTTTGCCAGTTCCTGCCGAAGCTTCAATCAGACTGACGCCTTCAAGCGGACAGGCAAAGACATCAAGCCCTTGTCCGACCCGGCGATCCTGTTGCGATGACTGATTGCTCATGCAGGCCTCCGCCTTCAGTCGTGACGCAAATGTGCGATCAAGGGTTCAAAGACCAGGCGTGCACAGGTGTCAAAGCCTTCGAAATCATGCTCCAGCGGATCAGGCTGACCGCGGAACGCGAGACGGATCCAGGAGTCCTGCTGCTCGCAAGTACCGGCATATTCATGGGGCCGCCAGGTATCCAAGGCCTTGGCGTGAGACCACTCATTGCTGGCATAAGCCCAGGCAGTTTTCGGGAAAAAGCGCAGCGGCGCGCACAGGCCCTGCGCATAAAGCTGCATCAGCGAGCGCAGTATTTCCAGCGGATTGTCCGGCGGGTCAAAGTGGATGCTCGTGTCGCGCAGTAACCAGCGCACCGCACTGCGAGACGATGCCGGCTGCATTGCGCAAAGCACAAGCTGATGCAGCCAGGCCGACAGATATTCAGTTCCAGAAGCATTCCGGTCGCGATAACGAACAAGACCTTCACTGCGCAGATCGGTGAACGTCGCATCCAGCCGCCATAGACCGGTTTCAAGCGCAATGGACAAGGACCCTGAAAAAGGCGGCAGCAATGCACCGCTGATCCAGGGTCGGACCCGTTGCGCAAAGGTCTCGAACTCATTCAACTGTCGTGCAAGCTGCTCCCGACCAATCTGACCGGCCGGCACTTCGGTCCCGGCTTCCGCCAGCGCCTGTGCACTGTCCGGTGAATCCTGCACGATCAGACGATCAAGAAGTCTTGCCGACAGCGATTCGCGTTCAGACCACCCCATCAGGAACGGCTCATCGTCCTGAAGCTGGTCATCAGCACGAGGCAACGTGATCCCCAGCCGCTTTTCAAGTAGAGAGCGACATGGATTGAAGAAGAAGGACTGCAGTGATTGCAGCGGCACGATACGCCAGTCGTCGTCTGGTGGTGCCAGTGCCTGGTTGAAGAAGACACGCAGCGCCGGGTCAGCCACTTGATCTTCATCTTCAGCCACATCCAGGGACGCCGGCAGGCTTTCAGACCGTCGTGACGGATCATGGCGTGCCATGAGCGCCTCTGCGAATTCCCGATTGTGGCTGGCAATCCGCGGATCAGCTCCGGGCAGGAAGGCGCGTTCTGAGAATGGCTGCAATGGCTGCCTGACCAGCAATCGCCGGCGCGCAGCACCCAACGCTGCTTCATCATGAGGCTCACTTGCCGTGGCGCTGCACAGATAGTCAAGCAACTCAGCCACCAGCACCGACGGCGGATAGGGCGCGTTATCGCGGATGCTGCGCCCGACATAGCTCAGATGCAGATACTGGCGGGCAGCGATGATCTGATCAAGAAACAGATTGCGTTCGTCGGCTTGGCGTTGACGATCACCGAAGCGCGAATGATCGGCCATCAGATCGAATTGCGCCGGCCGCACCACCGACGGGAAGGCG
>JAURMJ010000029.1 GCA_030830765.1 Quisquiliibacterium sp. | reverse complement strand
CGGGCCGACCGCAAAGCCCAGATCGTTACAACCGGCGCGTCTTGCATCGCGACCGGCGCTTGCAAGCAAGGCGCGGATTCCCGGTTGTGCCCGGTTTGCGCGAATCCGGCGCAGACCGGCTGCCACCAGCAGTCGATTATTACGATCCAGTCGGACCAGGTCTGCGACGGTTCCCAGCGCGACCAGATCGAGCAATTGTTGCAGGGCGGGTTCCTGGCCGATTGAGAACATCGCTTCGCGACGCATCGCGGCCCGTAAGGCCAGCAACACATAGAACATCACGCCGACACCGGCCAGGTGTTTGCTCGCGAACGGGCATCCAGGTTGATTCGGATCGACGATCGCAACCGCTTCCGGAAGCTGATCGGCGGGCAGATGATGGTCGGTGATCAGGACATCGATACCCAGATTGCCTGCGTGGGCAACGCCTTCAAGGCTGGCAATACCATTGTCGACGGTCACAATCAGTGTCGGTTTGCCTAGCCGTGGATGGGCGCAGGCCAGATCGACAATTGTCGGGGTCAGTCCATAACCGTGCTCAAGGCGATTCGGCACCAGATAGTCGACTCTGAGACCATGCATCCGCAGTCCACGAATGGCGACTGCACAGGCGGTGGCACCATCACAGTCGTAATCGGCAACGACCAGCACCGATTCTTGTTCGCGCGCCGCACGCATCAGTCTTTGCGCCGCGGCTTCGATGCCGAGCATCTGTTCCGGCGCCAGCAGACCCGTCAACTCGTCGGACAATTCATTGCAATGGCGGATTCCGCGGGCCGCATAAAGCCGGGCCAGAACCGGACTGAGGCCGGAGGCGCAAAGTGCCGCATAAGAATCGTCCGGGATCTGCCGGTCAACGATCGTGGGATTCATCCTGTCCGGTCCAGGCGCGGGTACGCGTTCAAAACACCAGCCCTGCAAGATCCAGCCGGCGCCAGAACTGCCAACGTTGGTGACCACCCAGGCTGATTTCCAATGTGCGGCGTTCCCCGGTCAGCACCAGACGCAGCGTTCGGGATCTCCCTGGCTGCCAGCCAGCGATCAGCAGCGTGCTGATCCATTGCTCAAAGCCTTGCCAGGCGTCGAGCCAAGCCCGTGCATCGTCGGTGCGGCGCGACTCGCTCCAGGTGCTGAGGTCGATCAGCACATCGCATTGCGATGCTGCGGCTTCGAGGCTCGCCAGTTGCGAAGCATCGGGCAGCGTCTGTTGCGGAATCAGTTCGCCGCCGGCGGCAAGCACCAGACCACCGATCTCCGAGGAACTGCTTAGCGCGACGATCGCCTGAGGGGCCGGATTCTGATGCGCGCGTCCATCGAGCCACAGCATGTTGACCGCAGGTTCTGCGCGCGCTTCGCGAGCCTCGTTGATCGGGTGACGAAACCAGATCATCTGCACCTCGCTGACCATTTTTCTCCAAAGTCGAGCGTCGGGTCCGGTCGGCAGGTAGGCGTCGACATTGCGGCCGGCCGCCATTCGCCAGCCTCTGCCGCGCAGTGCGAGGGACGTCTCGCCGGTCAGAAACCATTCCGATGGGGAGCTTGCATGCAGTGTGAAGCCGTACTCCCGGAACAGCTCGGCCGCCGCCTGGCCAAGCGCGAGTGACTCATCGTCTCGCAGTCGCAGCTGACCCGGATCAACCAGCATGGCGTGATCCAGGCCGATCGTCACATGCGACGGAGTCAGCCGCCAGACCGGCAGCTCAAGGCCATGGCGATGGGCAGCGAATGCATCGACTGAGTCGTCGTCATGCAGACCGAAGCGGCGTCGCAGCCAGGCATGTTCTGGCAATTCAGTCGGTAGCAGCGCTGCGTCATGCGTATCGCGAGCAATACGCCCACGGGCAAGCAGCTTTTGCAGCCTGCCCGGACGCAAATCTTCACGCGCCAGCGTCGCTGCCCGGGCGATTGCGGCGCCAGAGGGCTGGTCGGGCAGTCGGTCGAGCGCTGCGGCACTGCATAAAAGAATCAGTTCAGACACGGTTCAGGGTCGAATTTGCGATCGGTCTGGGGACATGCCACTGCGTTGGAAGACGCGCTTCGCAGCAGCAGAACGGGGCGGAACCTGCCTGATTCTATGGCAAACTCATACGGATCCGAACATGCTGCGCCAGTGCGTCGCTCCTGACTGCCAACACCGATTCCGATGCCCCTGCAGCTACCCTACGAATTCCAGATCGGCCTGCGCTACACGCGAGCAGGACGCCGAGCGCGTCGCCGCAACGGGTTCATCTCGTTCATTTCCGCGCTTTCGGTTGCTGGGATTGCCCTGGGGGTCGCGGCACTGATCACCGTTCTATCCGTGATGAACGGCTTCCAGAAGCAGGTTCGGGACCGGATGCTGGCTGTGCTTTCGCATATCGAGGTGTTCAGCACGCAGGGTCCGTTCGCGGATCCGGCGGCACTGGTGCTCAAGGCGAAGCAGCAGCCCAAGGTGCTTGCCGGTGCACCGTTTGTCATGGGGCAGGTCATGCTGACCCGCGATGAGTCGGTGCGCGGCGTGATCGTTCGGGGTATTGATCCGAAGCTTGAACCATCGGTTGCCGACTTTCTGCAGCAGGTGCCCAATGAGACGCTCGAGGCGCTGCAGCCGGGGCAGTTTGGCGTGATGATTGGTGGTGAACTGGCTCGTCAGTTGCTGATTTCGCCTGGTGACCGGATCACTCTCATTGCCCCGCAGGGGACGATGACCCCGGCTGGGGTCGTGCCACGGGCCAGGCAGTTCAAGTTAGTGGGCATCTTTGATTCGGGGCACTACGAGTACGACACTTCGCTGGTGCTGATGAATATTCAGGATGCCGGGCGACTGTTCCGTGTCGACGGGGCTGGTGGCGTGCGGCTCAAAACATCAGACATGCTGGATGCTCCGGCGATCGCAGTGCAGCTTGCGGCCATGCTTGGAGCCGATTATTACGTGCGTGACTGGTCCCGCGAGAACCGGAACTGGTTTGCCGCAGTCAAGATTGAAAAGCGAATGATGTTCATCATCCTGATGCTGATCATCGCGGTCGCCGCCTTTAATCTGGTGTCGATGCTGGTCATGACAGTCACCGACAAGCAGGCTGATATTGCCATTTTGCGGACAATTGGCGCGACGCCGGGGAGTGTGATGAAGATCTTCATCGTGCAAGGCGCAATGGTCGGCCTGCTCGGGACAGCGATTGGCATGGTGCTTGGAGTGACGCTGGCCCTGAATATCGATACCGTTGTGGCTGCAGTTGAGTCCGCGTTCGGTTTCCAGGTGCTGCCCAAGGGAATCTATTTCATCAACGAACTGCCAAGCGATCTGCATTGGGATGATGTTGGCACGATCGGCCTTTGCGCCTGTGTGTTGGCCTTTTTCTCAACGCTTTACCCAAGCTGGCGGGCGTCGCGGGTGCGCCCCGCCGAAGCATTGCGCTATGAGTGAGCAGGGCAGATCGGCAACCCGCGCCGACGATGCGCATCGCGCGATGTCGCAGCTGTCGGGACTGTCGGAGGGGCAGTTGCGCGAAGCTGTTTCGGTGATTTCCTGTCATGATCTGCGCAAGATCTATCGGGATGGAGGCGCTGCTGTTGCAGTGCTCAATGGCGTTGATCTGGTCGTACAGGCCGGCGAGCGTCTGGCAATCGTCGGGGCATCAGGATCGGGCAAGAGCACACTGCTGCATCTGCTCGGTGGGCTGGAGCTACCCAGCCAAGGCCAGGTTCACTGGGGTTTGACACAGGTTGAGTCTCTGCCCGAGGCCGAGCGCGGCAATTTGCGCAACCGGCTGCTCGGCTTTGTCTATCAGCTTCATCACCTGTTGCCCGAGTTCAGTGCGCTTGAAAACGTCGCAATGCCGCTGCGGATCCGCCGGATGCCGCGCCATGACTGTGACCGGCAGGCGCTTGAGATGCTTGATCGCGTCGGTCTGGCCAATCGGGCCAGTCATCTTCCTGGGCAATTGTCCGGCGGCGAACGTCAGCGGGTCGCACTGGCCCGGGCGCTGGTGACCCGCCCGGCTTGCGTGCTGGCTGACGAGCCGACCGGCAACCTGGACCGTGCCACTGCGCGCAGAATGTTCGAACTGATTGACGAACTGAACCGCGATCTTTCAACCAGTTTTGTGATCGTGACCCATGACCTTGAGCTTGCTGGCCATGCAGAGCGCGTGCTGACCATGCGCGATGGTCTGCTGGCCGTCGAGTGACGGTGAAGAAACAGCAGTGCTGATCGATACGCATTGCCATCTGGATGCCAGCGAGTTTGACGCCGATCGCGAGCAGGTGTTGCAGGCCGCCCGGGCCGCTGGCGTTGAGCGAATTGTCATCCCCGCAGTTGAGCTGTCCAATTTCGAGCAGGTCCGGCAACTGGCACACCGTAACCCCGGATGTGTCTATGCACTCGGGATTCATCCGATGTACGTGGATCGCGCGCGCGACGAAGACCTGATCCACCTGCGATCATGGCTGCAATCGTGTATCGATGATCCGCTTTTGGTTGCAGTTGGGGAGATCGGGCTGGATTTTTTCGTTCAAGGGCTTGATCGCCCGCGCCAGCTGCGGTTCTACGATGCACAGTTGAGGCTTGCCCGCGAGTTCGATCTGCCGGTGCTTTTGCACGTACGCAGGTCCCAGGACATCGTGCTCAAGCATCTTCGACTGATCCGTCCGCAGGGCGGGATTGCACATGCATTTAACGGCAGTGAACAGCAGGCTCAGGCTTTTGTCGATCTTGGCTTTGCATTGGGCATCGGTGGTGCAATGACGTTCGAACGGGCCAGACAGATCAGACGCCTGACAGTCAAAATGCCGGAAACCGCGCTGGTCCTGGAAACCGATGCACCAGACATCCCGCCTGCGTGGCTGAGTCGCAGTCGTAATTCGCCGGCAGAACTCGTTCAAATCGCCGAAGAATTTGCAAAGTTACGGGGCTTGACCGCCGAGCAAGTTGCCCGGCTGACAACGGGGAATGCCTTGCGTGTTCTTCCAAGGCTGGCTGAGTGCCAGCCTGACTAATCGCCTGACTGCCTGACGGATTAGGCGCCTACCGGGCCCGGTGGCGTAGACCGGGTTGCCCTCGGTCCGATGGCGAGGCATGGACACCGGTCCTACGATGGCCTGCATGAATGGCAAGGCCGTCTCCCCACTGCTTCGATTGGTCCATCCCGGTGCGCTGGTCGTCGCGACCTGCTGGGCCGTGCAGCAGATCCCGGCCCTGCCTTCACGGGGTCTGTGCCTGATCGTTCTGCTGCTTGGGGGCTGTCTGCTGCTTGTGAGCTTGATCGGGCTGGGTGGACGCAGCATGCTGCTCGTGGCCAGTGTGCTGGTGGCCGGCGGCTGGGCCACGCTCAGGGCGCATGATGCGTTGGCGCTGCGTCTGCCAGAGGCTATGAACGGCCGGGATATTGAGGTCGTTGGCGTTGTCGGGTCGATGTCTCAGGCTTTCGAGCGCGGGGTTCGGTTTCGCCTGCTGGTCGAGCGCTGCATCGATGCGTCGCCCGATTGTCCAGCGAACCGGACGATGATCGTCAGCTGGTACAGCGGCTTTGGCGGCAAACAACAGCATGAGTTGCCGGCGATCCGACCCGGTCAACGTTGGCATCTCGCACTCCGGGTCAAGCAGCCGCGCGCAAACCTCAATCCGGGCTTGTTCGATGCCGAATTGCGGGCTTTGCAGGACGGGATCAGCGCATCCGGGCATGTCCGTGTGAGCAACCTGCGACGCGCGGCCCAGGCGGATCGAGATGACCTGCCCAATCGCCTCATTCAGGAAAACGCAGGTGGCTGGTCCACGCAGATCGAACGGCTGCGCGACCTGCTGCGAGAGCGCATGCGTCGAGCAATGCGCTCCCCGGGGGGGCCAGCGAGTGGCGTCCTGGTGGCTCTGGTCATTGGCGATCAGGCTGCAATCTCAGCGCCCTGGTGGGAGATTTTCAATCGCACCGGCATTGGTCATCTGATGTCAATTTCCGGTTTGCACATTACGATGTTGGCAGGGTTGACAGGCTGGTTCGCTGGTCGTGTCTGGCGCAGTCAGCGTCTGGCCGCTCTGATGGGCCGGGCCGCTCTTTCAGCGTGGGTGCCCGCACCCTATGCGCGCTGGGTGTTCGGGCTCATTGCCGCATTCGCTTACTCGGCCCTGGCTGGCTGGGGCATCCCGGCGCAGCGCACCTGCTGGATGCTCGCGGTCGCCGGGCTCGCCATGTTGACGGGTCGGGGGCGCGATGCTGTCTCGGTCATCTGCAGTGCCGGTGCAGTCGTCTGCATCATGGATCCCTGGGCCCCGATGGCGGCCGGGTTCTGGCTCTCGTTTGCAGCTGTTTCGGCAATCATCTGGTTCGGCGCTGCGAATCGGGTTGCGACGGATCATGCCGATCAACCAGCGAGCAAGATGTCCATGCAGCGTAAACCGCTTGCAATGACCGTTGCGCGCCTGCGGTCTGTCTTGTCGGTCTGGCGCTCAACGCTGCATGCTGCGCTGCGAACGCAATATGCGGCCACACTGGTTCTCTTGCCGCTTGGTGTTCTCTTTTTTGCGAACGTCTCACTGGTCAGCCCGCTGGCAAATGCCTTTGCCATCCCGCTTGTCTCAATGCTGATCACGCCGTTGGCGATGATGGCCAGTGTCCTGCTTGTCTTGCACATTGATGGTGGCCAGTATCTGCTTGCCGGTGCTCATCTGCTCACTGAAAGCCTTCTCGGAGCTCTCGAATGGCTCGATCGCAGCGGCAGCGGCGCAATTGCGGTGCCATTGCCTGGCACCCCGACGCTGCTCCTCGCAACCTGTGCCTGCGCGCTGCTGCTTGCCCCCATTCCGATGCCCGGACGTGCGCTGTCTGCATTCGCTTTACTGCCACTGCTGCTTGGTCAGCCCGAGCAGCCCGCGGCAGGCGAGCTTCATCTGACTGCCCTGGACATCGGTCAGGGAACCGCTGTGCTCATTGAGGCTGGGGGGAGGCGGCTTCTCTATGACACAGGGCCACGTCTGGGGCCTGATACCGATGCCGGTTCACGCGTGATCTTGCCGTACCTGCGCTCCCGGGGAATCCGTCGGCTTGATGCGATGGTTGTATCTCACCAGGATCTGGATCACTCCGGTGGCGCTCTGACGGTCTTGCGTAACCTTCCGGTTGATTGGGTGGCCTCGTCGTTGCGGCCGGAGCATTCGATCGTGCAGCAGGCGCGGCGCCATTACCCGTGTCAGCGGGGACAGGGCTGGCAATGGGGAGACACCCGCTTCCGCTGGCTGCACCCGGGGGAAATGGAGCTTGAATCGCGCCGGATTTCGAGCAATGCGAAAAGCTGTGTGCTTCGCATCGAAAATCCGGCCGGGGTCGTTTTGCTGGCCGGTGATATTGAGCGGCGTCAGGAAAGCGGGTTGCTCGAGTTATTTGGACAGGAGCAGTTGCGCGCCGACGTCCTGCTGGCCCCTCACCATGGCAGTCGGACCTCTTCAAGCGAGGCGTTTCTGGATGCAGTCAATCCGGGGTTTGCAATCTTTCAGATCGGTTT
>JAURMJ010000234.1 GCA_030830765.1 Quisquiliibacterium sp. | reverse complement strand
TACTACAACTGCAATGACGAGAAGGATTTTGCGGCCATCACAGGTTTGACCAAGATGGGCGTTCACCAGATTCCTCCGCTCGTCGGCCGCGGTGTCCTGATCGACATGACTAAGCACTTCGGCAAGAAGTCGCTTGACGCCGGTCAGTACTTCAACGAGAAGGAGATCCAGGCTGCGGCCAAAGCGCAAGGCGTCGAAATCCGTGAAGGTGACGTCGTCCTATTCCATACCGGCTGGACCGATGCAAAACTCAAGGCTGACCCCAAAGCCTGGGTTAGCGGCGAACCCGGCCTTGGCGAAAGTGGTGCAGCTTGGCTGGCCAGCAAGAACGTCATGGCAGTCGGCTCAGATACCTGGGGTCTGGAACCGATCCCGCCCGAGAAGGATGGACGACCGTTTTTCGGACACGTGATCCTGCTCAAGGAAAATGGCATCTACATCCTGGAAACCATGAATACCGGCCCTCTCGCCAAGGAAGGGGTCAAGGAGTTCATGTTCGTGCTGGGGCAGGCTCGAATCCGCGGCACAGTGCAGATGATCATCAATCCGGTCGCACTTTACTGATCCAACAAACCGACAAGTCAGGGGCTGCGATCATCGATCGCCCCCCTGTCACCAGGGATCAACAAACGGTCGCTTGCGCCCGGTGCGCTGCGCGGGCGCTCCGGCAGCGCGCAACCCGGCTGTGATCCAGCGACGCGTTTCGGCCGGGTCGATCACATCGTCGATCTCCAGATAGGACGCAACGCTGACTGCCTTACCCTTCTCGTAGGCAGCCGCGACCATTTCGTCGAACTTTTCCTTGCGTTCCTGCGGATCAGCAATCGCTTCAAGTTCCTTGCGGTAGCCGAGTCTGACCGCTCCCTCCAGCCCCATTCCGCCGAATTCCCCACTGGGCCAGGCCACCGTCAGCATCGGCTCATGGAAGCCGCCGGCGGCCATCGCCTGGGCGCCAAGACCATAGCCTTTGCGCAACACAATGGTCAGAACCGGCACGGTCAGGCTGGCGCCGACGACGAACATCCTGGAGACGTGGCGTACCAGCGCGGTCTTCTCGGCTTGCGGCCCGACCATGAAGCCCGGGGTGTCGCACAGCGTGACGATGGGCAGATCATGCGCATCGCAAAGCTGCATGAAACGTGCCGCCTTATCGCCGGCATCGGCATCAATCGCACCACCTAAATGACGTGGATTGTTCGCAATCAGCCCAACGGCCCGCCCCTCGATACGCGCCAACGCGGTGACAATGCCGACCCCAAATTCACGGCGCAGCTCGGTGACCGAACCCGAATCGCAGAGCGTTTCGATGACTTCGCGGATGTCGTACACCCTCAGCCGGTTCTCCGGAATCAGATGACGCAGCAGGCGCTGATCGGCGCAGTCCCAATGCTTGAGTGGCCCCTGAAAATAAGCGAGATAACGCCGCGCAACAGCAACCGCTTCGGCCTCATCGTCGACCAGCACATCGATCACGCCATTGGGCGACTGCACCTGCACCGGACCGATCTCAGCCGGCGCATAGACCCCGAGCCCACCGCCTTCAATCATTGCAGGCCCGGCCATTCCGATCGATGAATTCTTCGTCGCAATGATCACGTCGCAGCAGCCGAGCAAAGCTGCGTTACCCGCAAAGCAGTAACCGGACACGATTCCGATCACCGGCACGAGACCTGAGAGCCGCGCGAAGCCGGCGAAAGTTGTGTTGTCCAACCCACCAACCGCCTGCTTATCGGTATCTCCGGGGCGACCGCCACCGCCTTCGGCAAACAACACGACCGGAATCTGCCACTGATGCGCAAGCCGCAGCGCACGATCAGTCTTGTAATGGTTCTGCCAGCCCTGCGTCCCGGCAAGCACGGTGTAGTCGTAGGCCAGCACCATGCAGCGGGTACGGTCAGCCTCGAAGCGATCGGCATTGACGGTGGCTGTCCCGATCACCATGCCATCGGCCGGCGTATTTCGGATCAGGTCATCGAGCGTGCGGCGTGTGCGCTGCGCAGCAATCGCCAGAGCGCCGTATTCAGTGAAACTGCCTTCGTCGACCAGGTCCGCGACATTCTCGCGGGCAGTGCGCTGGCCGGTTCGCCGCCGTTTTTCCACGGCCAGAGGCCGCGCGGCATCCAGCCCGATCTCGTGGCGCGCGCGCACCTCCTGCAGATCGGCGCGAATCTGCGACAGATCAGGCGCGTCGCCCTGTGCATCGACAGCATCGGCAAGCTGCGCCGGTTCGACGAACAGGATCGGCTGATCCTCAAACAAGGTTTCACCGCGCACGGCTGCCAGCCTGCGCACAATGCCCGAGACCGGCGCCTCGACCAGATGTTCCATCTTCATGGCCTCAAGCACTGCGATCGTGCTGCCGGCCTGGATGACATCGCCCTCGCCAACCTCGAGCGTCACGACCGTACCCTGTAACGGGGCGACCACCGGAACTGTGCCCTGCGGCACAACGGACTGATCGGGCGCAAGGCTCTGCCCAGACGCTCCGAGGGATCCAAGCGGCTCGTTGAAATACAGCTCGCGATGCGCATCGCGCCCACCAGCTAGCAGCTGCCCAATCTCGCGCTCGATGAAGCGTGTATCGATCCGATTGGTTAGCACAGCTGGATGCCTGAGCAGGCCGTGCAGCAGCACCTTGTTGGTCGCAAGGCCGAGAATCGCGAATTCACTGAGTGCGCGATCGGCTCTCGCCAGCAGGGCTGCCGGATCGGTCACAGGGACATGCACGATCAGCTTGGCCAGCAGCGAATCGAAGGCCGGACTGCTGGTGTAGCCGGTGTAGCCAAAACTATCGACCCGCACCCCGGGACCCGAGGGCGGCTCAAACGCAGTCAGCGTGCCGCCGGAAGGGCGCGTCTGGCCTTCATCGTCCATCGTTTCCATGTTGATGCGCAGCTGCAGAGCCAGTCCGCGCGGCAAGGCAATCTGTGGCTGAGAAAGACCAAGCTGCTCAAGGCTGCAACCGGCCGCGACCTGCAGCTGAGCCTGCACGAGATCGACCCCAGTGACCATTTCGGTGACCGTATGCTCAACCTGCAAACGGGCGTTGGCCTCGATGAACCAGAAGCTGGCGTCTTCGCCGCCGTCCGCGTCGACCAAAAATTCAAAAGTGCCAAGGCCACGGTAACTGACGGCTTGCGCCATCCGCACCGCCGCATCGCAAAGACGGCCGCGTAAGACTGCGGGCAACGCGGGCGAAGGCGCAAACTCGACAAGCTTCTGGTTGCGCCGTTGCAGACTGCATTCGCGCTCCCACAGATGAGTGACTGCGCCGCTGCCATCGCCGATCACCTGCACCTCGAGATGACGCGCCCGGGGAATCAACCGCTCCACATAGACATCGGCAATGCCGAAGGCCGAAGCCGCCTCGGAACGGCAGCGCTGCCAGGCTTGATCAATCTGCTCGGCACGGGTCACGGCCCGCATTCCCCGACCACCACCACCCGCCAGTGCCTTGATCATCATCGCGCCACCGGGACCCAGCGAGGAAAAAAACTCGTGCGCCTGCGCAAGACTGGTCGCATGCGAAAGCCCTTCGACCACCGGCACACCTTGAGCACACGCAAGTTCGCGGGCGCGAGTCTTGTCGCCAAACTCCTCAAGTATCCGCGCGTCGGGACCAACGAAGACCAGGCCGGCCTGTTCACAGGCCCGGGCAAACTGAGCATTCTCACTGAGGAACCCATAGCCGGGATGCACTGCATCACATCCAGTTTCCAGAGCAACCTGGATGAGCTGCCCGATATCCAGATAGGCCTGCACGCCAAGGCCCTGCAGGGGGCGCGCCTCATCGACCTTGCGCACATGCAGTGAGCGGGCATCGTCCTGTGAGTGGACGGCAACTGTTCTGAGACCAAGCTCGGACGCGGCGCGAGCAATTCGGATCGCGATCTCACCGCGATTGGCAATCAAGAGTTTCTTCACAGACAAGAGCACTCCCTCAAACGGGTTTCCTACCGGCGGGATTATGCGCGCGCCGGCGCACTGTCAAGGCACTCACCGGCCGTGCTGCCAGATCAGGCGAGAGCAGCCAACCCGTCAGCCTGCCGCATTGAAGATCTGTTTGAACACCCGATGTTGTCGCGCAGCGGAAGATGGTGACCGCGAGGATCCATCAGCCATTCGCACAGGTGACAGGTTTCGACGAGAATGCAGGATTGCGTCTGCTCAGTCGTAAAGCAGTTCACTCGGAAAAACAAATACCTCGCAGGAGATCGGATATGTCCAGTAGCGATGCCGTGGTCAAGCTGACCGTCGACGGCGAAATCGGAGTCGTCACCGTCAACTCGCCCCCCGTGAATGCACTTTCCCAGGCAGTTCGTCAGGGCATCCTCGAGAACATCAACCAGGCGGTTGCCCATGAGCAGGTCAAGGCGATCGTGCTGATCTGCGATGGACGGACCTTCATTGCCGGCGCAGACATCACGGAATTTGGCAAACCGCCCAAGGCACCAAGCCTGCAGGAGGCGCAGAACGCGATTGAGAACGCCAGCAAGCCGGTGATCGCTGCAATCCACGGCACGGCGCTGGGCGGCGGTCTTGAAGTGGCGCTGTGCTGCCACTATCGCGTCGCAGTGCCGTCGGCCAAATGCGGGCTACCTGAGGTCAAACTCGGCCTGTTGCCGGGTGCCGGGGGTACGCAGCGGCTGCCGCGCATCGTCGGACCGCAGAAGGCCATGGAAATGGTCACCTCGGGTCAGCATGTCGGCGCCAAGCAATGCCATGCGATGGGTCTGGTCGATGAACTGGTGGCCGAGGGCGAGCTGCTCAGCGGCGCCATGGCCTTCGCGCGCAAGGTACTGGCCGAGAACCGACCGCTTCGCAAAGTGCGTGACTCGGACGACAAGGTGGTGGCCGCACGCGGAAAACCCGAACTGTTCGACGACTTCCGCAAAGCCCAGGCCCGGAAGTTCCGCGGCTTCGATGCCCCGGAATTCAACATCCGCTGCATCGAAGCCGCCGTGAACCTGCCATTCGATGAAGGCTTGAAGCGCGAACGCGAACTGTTCTCGCAACTGATGCAGGGCACGCAATCGGCCGCACAGCGTTATGTGTTCTTTGCTGAGCGTCAGGTCTGGAAGATTCCGGATGTGCCCGAGGCCACGCCGCAGATCCCCATCACGAAAGTTGGCGTTCTGGGCGCCGGCACAATGGGCGGCGGCATCTCGATGAACTTTGCCAGTGTCGGCATTCCGGTGACGATTGTCGAAACGAATCAGGCTGCCCTGGACCGAGGACTTGCAACGATCCGCCGCAACTACGAAAATACAGCCAAGCGCGGCGGCATCACGACCGAGCAGGTCGAGCAGCGGATGGCGCAGCTGACCGGCACACTGGATCTGAACGCTTTGGCCGATTGTGATCTGGTCATCGAAGCCGTCTTCGAGGACATGGCAATCAAGAAGGAAGTCTTCGCCAAGCTGGACGGAATCGTCAAGCAGGGTGCAATTCTCGCGAGTAATACCTCGTATCTTGATATCAACGAGATCGCCAGCGTTACGAAGCGCCCCGAATGGGTCATCGGCATGCATTTCTTCTCGCCGGCCAACGTGATGCGCCTGCTTGAAGTCGTGCGCGGCGAGAAAACCTCCAAGACCACGATTGCCACGGCGATGGGCATCGGCAAGAAGATCGGCAAGATCGCTGCGCTCGCCGGTGTGTGCCATGGCTTTATCGGCAACCGGATGCTGCGGGCGCGTTCGCTTCAGGCCAACGCCATGCTGCTCGAAGGCGCCATGCCCTGGGATGTGGACCGTGTCATTTATGACTTCGGCATGCCGATGGGACCATTTGCAATGTCAGATCTGGCGGGTCTGGATATCGGCTGGAACAAAGACACCACCAGCAGTTCGACGGTGCGCGAGGTGCTGTGCGAAATGGACCGCCGCGGCCAGAAGACCGGTGCCGGCTTTTACGACTATGACGACAAGCGCGTTGCCCAGCCGTCGCCTGTCACCGAAAAGATCGTTCGCGAATTTGTCGCAAAAGCCGGCAATGTCGCCCGCGAGATTTCGCAACAGGAAATCCTGGAGCGTTGCCTCTATCCAATGATCAATGAAGCCGCGAAGATTCTTGAAGAGGGCATCGCAATCCGGCCCTCGGACATCGATATCGTCTACGTCAACGGTTATGGCTGGCCGGTCTATCGGGGCGGCCCGATGTTCTATGCGGACACGGTCGGCCTTGCCAACGTGGTCGCAAGCCTGAAGGCGCATGCAGCGCGCCTCGGACCTGACTTCACGATCTCGCCGCTGCTTGAGCGCATGGCCGCCGAGGGCAAGCGTTTTCAGGATATGAAGTAAGTCGTGACCAAAAACTCCGACACCAGAACCAACAAGGAATTTACCCATGCGTGAAGCAGTCATCGTTTCCACCGCCCGCACGCCGATCGGCAAGGCCTATCGCGGCGCTTTCAACGACACCCAGGGTCAGGAGCTGGCCGCCCATGCGATCTCGCACGCACTCCAGCGTGCTGGCGTCGACCCGGCGCAGATCGACGATGTGATCATGGGCTGCGCGCTGCAACAGGGCTCGACCGGCGGCAACGTTGCGCGCCAGGCGCTGCTGCGGGCGGGCGTGCCGGTCACCGTGTCCGGCATGACCATCGATCGCCAATGCTCATCAGGCTTGATGGCAATTGCCACCGCGGCCAAGCAGATCATGTTTGACGGCATGCAAGTCGCGATTGGCGGCGGCGTCGAATCGATCTCACTGGTCCAGAACGACAAGGTCAACCGTTTCCGTGGCCGCGACCCCTGGCTGGTCGAGCATCTGCCCCAGACCTACATGACGATGCTCGAGACCGCCGAAGT
>JAURMJ010000028.1 GCA_030830765.1 Quisquiliibacterium sp. | reverse complement strand
TCGTGTCGGCGTCAATACGCATCGACTGCACGTCGACGGGCAGCAGCAGCGCGGTCGTGCCGCGCGCGGCTGCCGAGGCTGCGGCCGCAAGCGTCTGGCGGGCGCCGCTCGGGTCATCGGCAACAAACACGGGCAGGCCGGCCGCGCGCAGCACGGCCTGCGCATCGAAGTGCTTCAGGTCTGGGCCGTAGCCGTTGACCGGCTCCCGGGTCGCGGCTTCGCCGAAGATCAGCAGCACCGGCGCGTTGCCGCGTTGCGCATAAGCCGATGCATGCAAGGCGTTCGCAGTGGCCGGGCCGCGGCCCAGCACCGCGACTCCGAGCCGACCTGTGCTGGCTGCATAGCCTTCGGCCATTGCAGTTGCAGTGTTCTCATGGCGGGTGCCATAGAAGCGGATGCCCAGCGCATCGAGTGTCGCGACAAACAGCGCGGTGTCGTCGCTGATCAGACCGAACGCCACCTCCACGCCCATCGCCTTGATGTCTGCGGCCAGTGCTTCATAGACCATCACGTTGCGATCTGCCATTTGTGCTCCTGTGTCGGTTAGTGCTGTTCGGTGCTGTTCAACCTGCGGCCAGCGTCGGTCAGCGACCGGCCAGCATCCCCTCGATCAGATCCTGAACTGCGAGTGCCTCTTCGGCTGTGGCCAGTTTGTGCGGCTTGCCCTCCAGCCATTTGCCCACTTCGGTGAGCTGACGCTGCAATGAGCTGCGGCGCGGATCTTCGCCCTGGGTCCAGTCGACGGCTTCGACCCAAGGGCCGCCGTCGGAGCGCCACAGCTGATAGAACTCGCGAAACTGATGATTCAGTTTTTCGCCGCGCACCGTCACTTCCTGGCGGTCGGGCTGCTTGCCGCCAGTGGTGGCCATCACATTCACCGGGCGACCGTCCGCAGTCTGCAAGCGCGCCAGCATGTCCAACTCGCACAGGGTTGGATCCGCCGGGTAGCGTGGGCTGGCATTAAGCAATGTCAGCGGACCGAGGAATCGGCCTGCCAGGAACAGGAAATGCGAGATCACCTCGCGCGTGTAACCGCCCTCGGCGCGCAGACGCAGCCAGTCGGCCTCGATCTGCCAGTCGCGTGGCCAGGCCGGGTACTGGACGATGATGTCGATGCCAAGCAGATCCCCGGTTTCACCCGCATCCATCGCCCGACGTAATTCGTCGAAACCACGTGATGAGGCCTGTGTGAAATTCACGACGCCAGGGATTTTTGCTTTGGCCAGTTGCGCGACCAGGTCACGACTGGAGGCGCCATCTACGCCGAGCGGCTTTTCCATGAACACGCCCTGTCCCGCTGCAGCAGCGGCCAGCGCATAAGCCTTTCGCGGTCCAGGCGGGCAGGCCAGATAGACCACATCGGCCCCTTGCATCGCAGCTTGTGCGCTGGCGGCGACCGGCAGGTCAGGCATCAGCTCACGGGCCTTGGCCACTGCAGCGGGTGATGGGTCCCAGACGCCGGCAATCTCGAAGTCCGGGTGAAACAGGGCGTTGTCCAGCATGCGACGGCCCATGATGCCCAGGCCGATGATCGTGATTTTGTACATGGTGTCTTCTCTCCGAAAAATGTGTCAGACCGTGCCCGCACGCTCGAACTGGCTTCTGTTAACAATCACCTCGCCAATCGCGCGGTCGACGATTCCTGGTGACTCAGGCCGGGTGAACACGGGTTGCACGCCGAACATCTGGATCATGCCAGCCCGCCATGGCCCGGCGTAAAAGACTTCAGCGCTCTTGCGGTCTGTCCAGGTCTGCAGGCGGCCAGCATAGCCGTCTTTACCGACCAGGAAAGCCTCGCGCAACTGACCAGGGACTGAACAGAAATGCGTGGCAATGCGTCGGGCAGGGCCGCGCCATTGTTCGCGGGGCATGCCTGTGGGAACTTTCAGCCGAGCGTAAACGGGGATCTTCTTCCTCCTTTGAGGGCCTGGGGTGCGTTCAGCCGGATCGCCTGCGTGTGCTGGCGCAGAGACTTTTGTCCAGACGGGTTTTCCGGGATCAGGCTGTCCGCGCCGGCCATGGAGTCCGGCTTTCCGGAACGAGTCGGCACTAGTTGTCGGTCTTGCGCCCCTTCATGACCAGATCAAAGACATTGATGCCAGCCTGCGGCGAGCGTGGATCCTCAAATGTGACCCGGCGATTGATACGCTTCTGCGGCCAGTAGTCCGCATTGGCATAGTGTTGCGTCGCGCGGTTATCCCAGATCGCGATGCCATCCTTTTCCCAGGCGTGGTGCACCATGAATTCGGGGCGCTGCAGCCAGTCGGTCAGCAGCTTCAGAATGCCGTCGCTCTCGCGATAGTCCAGGCCGTTGATGCGTTTGGTGAACACCGAGTTCACATACAGGCAGTCGCGACCGCTCTGCGGATGCCGCAGTACGACAGGATGCGAGACCGGCTTGAACAGCCGCATCGCCTGCAGCAAAGCCTCTTCGCCATAGCGTCCGAGGAAATCACGAAAGCCGCTGGCTTCCCAGGTATGAGTTGCACTCAAGGGCATCAGGTACTGCTTCATGCCCTCGGACAGGGCATCGAAGGCCTTGCTGGTGCTGACCCAGCAGGTATTGCCTCCTGACGGTGGCGTCTCGGTGATCTGGATGACGGTGCCCAACGCTGGATACTGCATCCAGGTGATGTCGGTATGCCAGTTATCGATGCCCGGTGGGCGCTCGCGGTTCGTGACGATCATCTCGACATTCGGATGTTCGACGGAACGCTCGAAGAACGATCCTTGCGAGACCTTGCCAAAGACACTGGCCAGCTCGACATGGCGCTCCACGCTCATCGGTTGCGGGCGCAGGAAGATCACCTCGAAATCCCAGAGCGCCTGACGCAGTTCGCGCCTGATGCGTGCCGGGATCGGCTTTGACAGGTCAACACCGTCAATCCAGGCGGCGAAGTTCGGCATTCGCGGCGTGACCTGAAGATGCTCGTAGCGGGCGGCCAGATTGACCGGGTCATAGTGGATGCGTTTGCGGCGCAACTCCAGACCCTTTCGTGCCTGGGCCGCAGTCAATGGACGCATCGTTTTCGGGGTGGGCATCAGGAACTCCTGCAGGAACCGACACGCTAACCGAGTGCCTGACAGGTGCCAAGGGCTCATGTCGCAGGCAGCGGTTTGGCTCGCTGATCCGGTCATGCCTGTGGGCCGCCCGTCGCCCGCCTGGCATGACCGCGGGGTCGCGTGCGCTTTGAAGCGGACTACGGATCATTGCGACCACCAGTTGCGCCCTGCGGATAATGGGTCTCGTCAAGGCGCCAGATTTAAAGAGCCGCTGAAGTAAGCTTCACCAATGTCCATCGAATCCATCTCCCGAAGGCCGCCTTCACTGCGTGAATTGCTGGCCGACCTGGGTCCGGTCTACGCTGTCAACGGGCTGATCGGTTTCATTTTCGCGGCCACCGGGCCGCTGGCCATCCTGATGTCGATCGGCAGTGAGGGGGGGCTGTCGCAGGCGCAGATCGCCTCCTGGGTCTTTGG
>JAURMJ010000233.1 GCA_030830765.1 Quisquiliibacterium sp. | reverse complement strand
TTGGACATCACCTTGTTCAGACCCTTGCCGATCGCCTTGACGAAGTTCTTGACAGCCTTTTCGGGACCGATGTCGCCAACCATGTCGCGATGCATATCAACCAGCGTTTCCATCGCCAGATACGGATGGATGGCCTCGGCACCATATCCAGCCAGCAACGCAAAGTGATGCACCTCACGCGCCGATCCGGTCTCGACGACCAGACCGGTGTTGGTGCGCAGCCCCTTGTTGATCAGGTGCTGATGCACCGCACTGGTTGCCAACAGCGCAGGGATTGCAACATCGTCACGACTGACCTTGCGATCAGAAACGATCAGGATGTTGTAGCCCGAACAAACTGCGTCCTCAGCCTCGGCGACCAGTGATGCCAGACGAGCCTCGACGCCCTCTGCACCCCAGGCCACCGGATAGCAGACGTTGAGCTCCCACGACTTGAACTTGTTGTCCGTGTAGCGCTCGATATGACGAATCTTGGCCATCTCGTCGAAATCGAGCACCGGCTGCGAAACCTCAAGGCGGATCGGTGGATTCGTGTTGTTCAGGTCGAGCAGGTTGGGCTTCGGACCAATGAACGACACCAGCGACATCACCAGCTGCTCACGAATCGGGTCGATCGGCGGATTGGTCACCTGCGCGAACAACTGCTTGAAGTAGTTGTAAAGCGACTTGTCCTTGTTGGACAGCACGGCCAGCGGGGAATCGTTACCCATCGAACCGGTAGCTTCTTCGCCAGCGGCAGCCATCGGCGCCATCAGAAACTTGATGTCTTCCTGCGAGAAGCCGAAAGCCTGCTGACGATCGAGCAGCGAAAGCGTCGGAGACGGCGTGTGCTGAGAAACATCGTCAGCAATCGACTCGGTATGACGCGCAGCGGCCTCCGACGGCCCTTGGGCCGCGCGCACAGCGGCAGCCGGATCCAGCGGCACATCAATCTCGTCCAGCTTGATACGGATTGCCTCGATCCACTCGCGATACGGCTTGCTGTTCGAAAGCAGATTTTTGAGTTCGGCATCTTCGATGATGCGCCCCTGATCGAGGTCGATCAGGAACATCTTGCCTGGCTGCAGTCGCCACTTCTTGACGATCTTGCTCTCGGGGATCGGCAGGACGCCGGATTCCGAGGCCATGATGACCACATCATCGTCGGTCACACAGTAACGCGCCGGACGCAGGCCATTGCGATCGAGCGTAGCCCCGATCTGACGACCATCGGTGAACGCGATCGCGGCGGGACCATCCCAAGGCTCCATCATTGCAGCGTGGAACTCGTAGAACGCCCGACGCTTCGGATCCATCTGCGTGTGCTGCTCCCAAGCCTCGGGAATCATCATCATGACCGCATGCGCAATCGGGTAGCCAGCCATCACCAGCAACTCGAGGCAGTTGTCGAAGGTGGCAGTATCCGATTGCCCTGCATAGACCAGCGGGTACAGCTTGGCCAGATCATCACCGAGCACCGGCGAACGCATCACGCCCTCACGGGCGCGCAACCAGTTGTAGTTGCCCTTGACCGTGTTGATCTCCCCGTTGTGGGCGATCAGGCGGTACGGATGCGCAAGCGGCCATTCCGGGAACGTGTTGGTTGAAAACCGCTGGTGCACCAGTGCAAGCGCCGAGACGAAACGCGGATCCTGCAGATCCTTGAAGTAAGTGCCGACCTGGTCTGCAAGCAGCAGCCCCTTGTAAACGATCGTGCGCGCCGACAACGACGGCACGAAATACTCCTTGCCATGCTTCAGGTCGAGCCGACGGATTGCATGACTTGCCCGCTTGCGGATCACGTACAGCTTGCGCTCAAGCGCATCGGTGACCATCACATCCGGACCGCGACCGACGAAGATCTGACGGATCACAGGCTCCTTGGCCCGAACCGTTGGCGACATCGGCATGGTTTCGTCGATCGGCACATCGCGCCAGCCAAGCATCACCTGGCCTTCGCTGCGCACGGCGCGCTCGAGTTCCTGCTCCACGGCAATACGCGATGCAGTTTCCTTGGGCATGAACACCATGCCGACGCCGTACTCGCCGGCTGGCGGCAGGTTCACCCCCTGAGCAGCCATTTCCTCACGGAATAACTGGTCCGGAATCTGGGACAGCAGACCGGCGCCATCGCCCATCAGCGGATCGGCACCAACGGCGCCACGGTGATCCAGGTTGACCAGGATCTGAAGCCCTTGCTCAATGATCTTGTGAGTTTTATGGCCCTTGATGTGGGCAACGAAGCCGACGCCACAGGCATCATGCTCGTTGGCAGGATCGTAGAGGCCTTGCGCCTCTGGTTTCGTGACCAGTGCGGTCGCCTGATCGACGCCCTGGGCGCCCATTGCTTTGTGCATCACGGTACTCCGGCTGCTATTGCTCAAGCGCACCAACACCCTGGCTGGATTTTGTGGACAAATTGCCGCACACAACGCGCGGCAAACCCCACTCATGCCGGTCTACCCGGCATGCCGCCAAACAGCGCAACGAGCCGCTGGACGGCGATCCCACCTGGATTGTTAGTGCTCACTAGCGCCAGACACCCCATGCAACCGAATATTGATGCGGTGCGGCGCAACAAAAGAGAACGAACCTTGCAGTATAGCGCGAGAAGCCGCCCAATTGAAGGTTCGTAGGGGTTTTCCCCGTGGCGCGGATTGGATCTGTTGCGCGAATGCCCCCGCTCAGAGGGCTCCAGAGCGATTCAATACACAGGCTTGCACGCGCTCATGCACCGGCATCGGCAGGAGTCTCCACGATGGCCCGTTCAGGGTCGGGCAGCATCAGTACAAACAGCGCGGTAAGGACCGCAATCGCCGACATTGCGTACAGAAGCGTCGCGAATCCGGCCGCCTTGACCACCGGCCCCAGCAGCCAAACTGCAGCCGAGCTCACCCCGAAGGAAATCGCCAGACGGGCACCGGTCACTCGCGAGCGCATCCGATCGTCGATGTAACGCACAATCATTGCATCGGTGAACGGGATCGCGCCGAAGATCGCAATCATGAAACCAGTCTGAAGCGCCATCAGCAGCCAGCCGTCGGCCAGCGCAGCCAGCGCCAGCAGCGGCGGCTGCAACAGCACGATCGACAGGTAGAGCCTGCGCAGTGAAATTCGGTCAATCAACTGCCCGACCACCACCTGCGCCAGTGAAGCGACTGCGTAGACCGCGGCAAGCATCAAGCCGAGCGTCCCTGGATCATCAACCAGCCCGGCAAAACGCTCCCGCATCAACTGTCCATTGCCATTGGTCGTGAAATTGAACAGCAGACTGCCGGTGATGGCTGTCGCCGTCATGATCAGCACGATTCTGGCCATTGTCGCCCTGGGCAGAGGCACGCTCTTTGAGCTGCGTTTTGCGGGTGCTTCGGTTTCCCGCGGAGTCACTCGGGCAAACCAGAAACCCAGCGCAACGCACAAGAGCCCCGGCAGCGTAAACGCCATGCGCCAACCGAAGAACTTGACCAGGAGACCGGTCAGCAGCGCTGCGCAGGCAATCCCCAGGTTGCCGGCCAGCCCATTGAATCCGATGATTGCGCCTGCCTTGCTTGCGCCCTGCACCAGCATCGGGATCCCCACCGGGTGATAAATCGATGAGAACGCGCCGAGCACGGCCAGCGCCACCGCCAGGCTCCAGGGCCCCTGCGACAGCGCGACCAGCATCGATGACAGGCCCATGCCAAAGAAGAACACCAGCATCATTGAGCGGCGACCCCAAAGATCGCCAAGCCGACCTGAGGGCACCGAACCCAGCCCGAACATCAAGAAAGCGCCAACGCTGTAAGGCATCAGATCCTCCCAACGTTCGAAGCCAAAATCCTGAGCGACCGCAGCGACCGCAGTCGCAAAGATCAGCAGGAACATGTGATCGATCGCGTGCGCAACATTCAGTAGCAGTGCGGTGCTTCGAGGAATCTGCATCATGTGCTTCCTAGGAGTTGGGCCCGGTCACCCGCGCCAACTCCTTGAGCGCAAAGCGATCAGTCATGCCCGCAATGTAATCCGCAACAGCCCGGATGCCCAGTCCCGCAACACGCTCCCGGTGCTCCGGCGGCAAAAGTGTTTCATCTGATGCATAGGCGGCAAAGAGCGTTCGCACCGCATGCTGTGCATCGTCCATCACGGACACTACGCGCGGATGGCGATAAAGCTGTTTGTGAAGGAAGGATTTCAGATCCCTGGCCTGCTGGCGCATGGGATCGGAAAACGCCACCAGTGGGCCGGCCTTGCGTACATCATCGACGGACACCGGTGCTGCCTGAGCAATCCGGTGACGGGTCTCGGTCAGCAGATCACCGACCAGTTCATCGATCATGCGCCGCACCGTTTCGTGAATGAGTCTCCGCTCGGCAATCGCAGGATAGGCGGATCGAACCCAATCGGCATGACGCGAAAAAAGTTCCACTTGCCCAAGTTGTTCGATCGAGATCAGGCCGGATCGCAGGCCGTCGTCAACATCATGATTGTTGTAGGCGATTTCATCGGCCAGATTTGCAACCTGAGCCTCCAGTGACGGCTGCCCACCCTGCAAGAAACGCAGCCCGACATCGCCCAGTCTGCGGGCGTTCGCAACCGAGCAGTGCTTCAGAATGCCTTCTCGGGTCTCAAAACACAGATTCAGCCCCTCGAACGCGGCGTAGCGCTGTTCAAGTTCATCGACCACGCGCAGCGACTGCAGGTTGTGCTCAAAGCCACCGTGCCCGCGCATGCATGCGTTGAGTGCATCCTGCCCCGCATGACCGAATGGCGTGTGACCCAGGTCATGCGCCAGCGCAATCGCTTCGACCAGATCCTCATCAAGCTGCAATGCACGCGCGATCGAGCGGGCGATCTGCGCCACTTCGATCGAGTGCGTCAGCCGCGTCCGGAAAAGATCGCCCTCATGGTTCAGGAATACCTGAGTCTTGTACTCCAGGCGCCTGAACGCAGTCGAGTGGATGATCCGATCCCGATCACGTTGAAAATCGCTGCGGGTAGTTGCGGGCGGCTCCGCATGGCGCCGGCCCCGGCTTGCCTCGGACTGCGCCGCGTAACCCGCTACACCGCGAGCTGAGGTCTGCAAGGACATGCCAGCTCGCTGCACGACCGGTTCAACTGCCGGCCCGGATCGTACAGGCCTGCAAGGTCGCCCTCACCTGCTCGTCGGGTGCGCGCTGCACGCAGGCCTTGCCGATCGCCTGCAAGAGTACGAACTTGGGCGTGCCCCGCTCAGCTTTCTTGTCGACGCTCATCAGTTCAACGTAACGATCCAAATCCCAAAGCGGGCCGCTGATCGGCAGCTTTGCAGCTGCGATCGTTTCAGTCAGACGCCGGGCATCAGTCTGCGGCAGGAGCCCGAGGCGCGCCGACAGATCAGCCGCCATCACCATACCGGCCCCAACGGCCTCACCATGGAGCCACTCGCCGTAACCCAATCCCGCTTCGATGGCATGCCCGAAGGTATGACCGAAATTCAGAATCGCGCGCAGACCGCCCTCCCGCTCATCCTGGGCAACAACCTGCGCCTTGATTTCGCAGGAACGCGCAACCGCCTCGGCCAACGCATCCGGGTCCCGCTCCAGCAGCGCCGGCAAGTCATGCTCGACGCGCTCAAGATAGGCCGGATCTGCAATCGCACCATGCTTGATGACCTCAGCGAGCCCAGCGCTCAGTTCACGATCCGGCAAGGTCTGCAGGCAGCCCACATCAGCCAGCACCAGTCTGGGCTGATGGAAGGCGCCGATCATGTTCTTGCCCTGGGGATGATTGATGCCCGTCTTGCCGCCGACCGAAGAATCAACCTGCGCAAGCAACGTCGTTGGCACCTGGATGAATTCGATGCCACGCTGATAGACCGCCGCGGCAAATCCGGCGATATCGCCGACAACGCCGCCCCCCAGCGCGATGATCACCGACTTGCGATCAAAGCGA
>JAURMJ010000232.1 GCA_030830765.1 Quisquiliibacterium sp. | reverse complement strand
CGGATGATCTCCGCGACCAGACTGGCAACAAGCTCGGGATTTTTCCGCAGCTTTGCGTACTGCGCCGGGGACTTGTTCAGCGCAAGCAACCCGCCACTGATTGAGTTGCGCGTGGTGTCGTTGCCGCCGACGATCAGCAAAAGCACATTACCCAGATATTCCCGGGCATCCATTTCGCGGGTGGAAGGCGAATGCGCCAGCATTGAGATCAGGTCGGCCCGCGGTGGCTCATTGACCCGCTCATTCCAAAGCTCTATGAAGCGATCACGGCATTGCTGCAGCTCGGCAAGCCGCATCTCCCAGGACGAAACCTGCCCGTTGCCATCAGGATCGCCGGTAGCCATATCGGACCACCAGGTAAGCCTGCGGCGCTCTTCAAACGGGAAGTCGAAGAGCATCGCCAGCATGCGCGTGGTCAGTTCGATGGAAACACGCTGCACCCAGTCGAAGGTTTCTCCGACTGGCAAGCCTTCCAGAATTTCAATGGCATGCGCGCGGATGGTGTCCTGCATCTGCGCAAGCTGAGCCGGCGCCAGCATCGGACTGACCGCCTTGCGCTGTCCGGTGTGGCGCGGAGGATCCATCGCGATGAAGCTTGGAAAGTTCTCATCGGGAGGACGCTCGGCCAGCGCAATGCCGCCCAGGCCGGACTCGGACGAGAACACCTCAGGATGCGTCTCGACCTCAACGATGTGTCTGTACGTGGTGACCGACCAGTAGCTGCCGTAACGCTTGCTTGAACAAAGATGCACCGGCGACTCACGACGCAGCCGCTCGAAATACAACTCGATGAGATCTTCCTCGAACAGATAGCCCTTGCTGACATCGAGCCCTTCGAGTGGCATGGACCAGATTTGCTGGCGCAGCTGCTCGCGTACTGCAGAGGATGTTTCCGGCTGCATGATGAATCCTGCCATCGGTAGTGATCGGGCAAACCGTGCTGTTGGAAACGCACTTGATGATTGTAATCAGGTGTTCACCTAAGGCTAGGCTGCTTGACCGACTTGACTGATTGACTCGACCATCAAGCCGACCCAAATGCAGTGACGTTCGTTCCGCAGCTTGCGATTCATCCGCCTAGACTTTCGAGAATCATCCAACCCTGCGGAAATCGGCATGAGTCTGGCTGTTGTTCATTCACGTGCGCTGCTTGGTATGCAGGCCCCGGAGGTGCGCGTCGAGGTCCATCTGGGCAATGGGTTGCCGGCCTTTCATCTGGTCGGGCTGCCCCAGGCCGCCGTGCGCGAAAGCGCAGACCGGGTACGGGCCGCGTTGGTGCACTGCGGCTTTGAATTCCCTAATCGCAGGCTCACCGTCAATCTGGCTCCTGCCGATCTGCCCAAGGACAGCGGTCGTTTCGATCTGCCCATTGCAGTCGGCATCCTGGCTGCCAGTGGGCAAGTGTCGGCAGAGGCGCTGCACGCCTTCGAGTTCGTCGGCGAGCTTTCTCTGACCGGTGCCATCCAGCCCGTCCGCGGCGTACTGCCTATGCTGCTTGCCTTGCGGGCTTCGGGGACTTTACGGCGACTGGTCATGCCAACAGGCTGCGAAACTGAAGCCGCGCTGCTCCCTGACTGCCAGGCACTTTCGGCGAACTCGCTGGCCGACGTCTTTGCGCACCTGTGTGGCAGTTCAAGCCTGGTGCGGATCGAGCACCAGGTTCCGATTCATGGACAAAATCCAGCCGGCGATTTTTCCGAAGTCTGCGGGCAGGCCTTTGCCAAGCGGGCGCTGGAGGTGGCTGCGGCTGGTGGTCACTCGGCACTGATGATCGGCCCGCCCGGCAGCGGCAAGACCATGCTTGCGCAGCGATTCGCGAGCCTGCTGCCTGAGCTCTCCGCGGAACAGGCGATCGAATGCGCCGCCATTCGTTCGATCAGCATTGGCTTTGACCCGGCCACTTGGGGCGACCGCCCCGTGCGCGCTCCGCATCACACGGCCTCAGCGGTCGCACTGGTTGGCGGCGGGAACATTCCACGCCCAGGCGAGATCACACTGGCCCACCATGGTGTGTTGTTCCTTGATGAACTTCCCGAGTTCGATTCGCGCGTGCTGGAGGTGCTGCGCGAACCGCTCGAATCTGGCGAAATCACGATCTCACGCGTGGCGCGACAAGCCTCGTTTCCGGCGCGCTTTCAACTGATTGCGGCCATGAACCCCTGCCCGTGTGGCTACGGGCCCACGCTGCCGCATCTTTGCAGCTGCAGGCCGGAGAGCATCCTGCGATACCAGCGGTCCGTGTCCGGTCCGCTGCTGGACCGCATTGACATTCGCATCCATGTCGCGCCAGTCAGCGCCCAGGAGCTTGCACAAGCACCCGCGCCGGATCATCCACAACACCGCGTCCTCAGTGCGCACCAGCGCCAGCAAGCCCGTCAGCAGCTTCTGAATGCGCAGCTGCCAGTCGGCGCCCTCAATGTGGTCTGCAGTCTGACTGACTCAGCAAGGCAGCTGCTCGATGCTGCTGCTCAAAAACTGAGCTGGTCCGCGCGCGGCCACCATCGTGTGCTGCGTGTCGCACGCACAATCGCCGATCTGGCCGGCCATGATCAGATTGATGCGCCTCACCTTGCAGAGGCCATTCAATACCGACGACCACTGAGCAATGCAGCGGATTGCGCATGAGCTGCGCCTGCGCAGTTTCCGGCCAGACCTGTTTTACCGGAAGCCACTCAGGTCGCGCGAAGTAGCGCCGAAACAAGGGACACCGGACAGTGCTTCTCGTGCCCTCAACCAATCTTCATCGCTTCAGACAGGCGATGTAGACCGTCATCCAGCGGGCTGGCTGGCACGTGGCGCGACCCGCCACAGAATCATCAGCGCGAAGGGCAAGGCCTGGATCACGACCCAGGTGAGCAAGGTGTGTCGGAACGCGATGATCTCGTCAAAACCAAGCGACCGATAGAGGTCAATCGTGACGCCGAACAGCCACTGACAAATGAAAATGCCTGAAAAGATCATCAGATTGAACGCCGTGTAGGCGCGTCCGGTCAGCGCGGCCGGAAAGGTCGTGCAGACATGAGGCTGCAGCACGATATAGCCCGAGCTGAAGACCGCAAATGGCAGCCACAACCACCATCCCCAATTGCCGTCGACCAGAGCAATGGCGGCCTGCATGCACAGCGTCAGCACAGTCGAAAGACCGACGATACGCAGTGTTGACCAACCACGGCGACCCAGTGCCGGCAAGAACGAGCCCAGCCCGATGTAGCTGAACAGCAGGACCAGATTGAAGACAAACAAAGCGCCCGCCGTGTCGACCGGGCCCAGCCCCAGCACGCGCGTGAACCAGGGACCTGCCCACAAGGTCTGCATTGAAATGAAGCAGCCCTGGATGACCATCGCGGCCGGCGCGAAACGCCAGAAATAGCGATCGGAGAAGACTTCGCGGTAACCGTTCCAGATGGACCCTGTGGCAACCGCATGCACCTGCTGCTCTTCATCGCGAGGGACCAGCGTCCAGATTGCCGTGGCCGCCAGCAGCATCAGCACGCAGGCCAGCCAGAACACACCGCGCCAGCCGAAGGCCTGCACTGCGAGCTGCACTGGCACCGTGACCGCTAATGCCCCACCGGTGCCAACCACCAGCATCCAGGCGGCCAGCTGCTGCTGACGCTCGGCCGGATACCAGAAGCGATACCCTTTG
>JAURMJ010000231.1 GCA_030830765.1 Quisquiliibacterium sp. | reverse complement strand
GTTCGTGGTTACTACCAGTCATCTCTGGGACCTCGTGACCCGGTCGATAATATTGCGATTGGTGGCGATACAAAAATTCTGGGCAGCGCCGAGTTGATTTTCCCGCTCCCCGGCACTGGCAGTGACCGCAGCATTCGCACGTTTGTCTTCCTTGACGCGGGTAACGTTTACACCACGAACACTTTCAGCCTGAGTGATCTGCGCTACTCGACCGGTTTGGGGGTGAATTGGGCCTCGCCGATCGGTCCTTTGAAGCTGAGCCTTGGTTTCCCGTTGAATTCCGAGGCGAGTGATCGACTGCAGCGTGTGCAGTTTCAGATCGGAACTGGATTCTGATGTTGCATGACAGCCAGCCTGTATGCGCCCCTGCCCAACGGATGTGATTCGATGAAGTTTCTTAGCAACCTGATCGTTTTTTGCTTGCTCGTTACTTCGCCCGTCATGGCTATGGCTCAGACCGGGGCGAAAATTGGTTATGTCAACACGGAGAGAATTCTGCGCGAGGCTGCTCCGGCGAAAGTCGCACAGCAGAAACTTGAGGCCGAATTCAGTCGCCGTGAAAAGGAGTTGCAGGATTTGGCAGCGCGACTCAAGTTACTGAGCGAACAGCTTGATCGGGATGCCTCTGTCATGAGCGATTCAGAGCGCGGACGCCGTCAGCGGGAGTTGGCTGAACTCGACAAGGATTTCAAACGTAAGCAGCGCGAATTCCGTGAAGATCTGAATCAACGTCGCAACGAAGAACTTGCCAAGGTCGTCGAGATGGCCAATCAAGTGATCAGGCAGATTGCCGAGCGTGAAAAGTATGATTTTGTCCTCCAGGAAGCGGTCTATGCCAGTCCCGGAGTCAACATCACCGAAAAGGTTTTGCGCGCGCTCAGTCCGTCTAAGTAGTCCGGCTGATTCCCGACTCAAACCAGGTCATGATGCGCCGCCTTGCCAACGAGATTGACCTGGCTGAACTGGTCGCGCTTTTCGGAGGCGAACTGGCTGGCAGGCAGCCAGTCAGAATAAGACGCTTGGCCTCGCTTGCGTCGGCACAGGCCGATGACCTGAGTTTTCTGTCGGCTGCTCGCCATCGCTCAGCCGCGACACGGACGCAGGCAGGGGCCGTCGTTGTCAGCAGGGACTTGCTGGACGCATTGCCCCCCGGGGTGGGGGCAATTGTCGTTGAGAACCCGTATGCACATTTTGCGCGGATTGCGCGTTGGTTTGAAGCCCGGGCATCGCAGCGAAGCAACCGTGTCGGAATTCATCCCACGGCCACGGTCTCCTCGGAAGCAAAACTCGGCGCACGGGTCTTTGTTGGTGCGCATGCGGTAGTCAGTGCGGATGCCATCATCGGTGATGACGTCATGATCGAAGCCCAGTGCTTCATTGGCGATGGCGCGCAGATTGGTGCGGGGACAAGGTTGCATCCAGCTGTCCGGGTTCTCGACGATTGCACATTAGGGGAACGTTGTATCGTCCATTCAGGAACCGTGATCGGTTCTGACGGGTTCGGCTTTGCCCAGGACCAGGGACACTGGGAAAAGATTCCGCAATTAGGGGCGGTGAGAATTGGCAACGACGTGGAGATCGGCGCAAATTGCACAATCGATCGCGGTGCGCTTGACGATACTGAGATTGATGACGGATGCAAGCTTGATAATCTGATTCAGATTGCCCACAACGTCCGAATCGGCAAACACAGCGCACTGGCAGGTTGTGTCGGGGTTGCGGGAAGTGCGGTCATCGGTAGTCGTTGCATGATCGGCGGCGGGGCCGGGATTCTCGGACATCTTCAGATCTGCGACGATGTCGTGGTGTCAGCGATGAGTCTGGTGACGCGTTCAATTCGTAAACCAGGTTTTTACACAGGTGTTTTTCCGATGATGCCAAATGCCGGATGGGAGCGCGCCGCTGCGACGGTTCGCCAACTCCCGGGGTTGCGTGATCGGGTTCGTGCGCTCGAACAGGCGATGCGCAATGCGGAAACGGGAAGCAATTTGGGGCCGGACGAGCCGGACTCTGGAGAGTGATCAATGACGGTACTGGACATACGGGAAATACTCGAACACTTGCCACATCGCTATCCATTTCTGCTCGTGGACCGCGTCGTTGAACTGGAAAAAGGCAAACGCATTGTTGCGATCAAGAACGTGACCATCAACGAGCCGTTCTTTGTCGGGCATTTTCCGCACCTTCCAGTCATGCCGGGGGTGCTGCAGATCGAAGCGTTGGCACAAGCCGCTGGAATCCTTTCATTTCAGACGATGGGGCGAGTTTCAGACGATCAATCGGTCTACTACTTTGTCGGGATCGACAATGCGCGTTTCAAACGTCCAGTCGGTCCAGGCGACCAGTTGCGGCTCGAGGTTGAAATTACTCGGGTCGCGCGTTCAATCTGGAAGTACTCCGGGCGTGCAACCGTAGATGGTCAGGTCGCTGCAGAGGCAGACCTGATGTGCACGCTCAGGCAGATCGAACCAGCTGCTGGTGTTGCTGGCGATTCAGGGGCTGCAGCGAATACTGGTGCGAGTCTCGACTGAGCCACAAGTTGGGAGTGATCTGATGGCCGTGATTCATCCCAGCGCGATTGTTGATCCTCGTGC
Organism: Quisquiliibacterium sp.; assembly: GCA_030830765.1. Lineage (GTDB taxonomy): Bacteria > Pseudomonadota > Gammaproteobacteria > Burkholderiales > Burkholderiaceae_E > Quisquiliibacterium. The sequence continues at coordinate 12,025 of JAURMJ010000231.1, read as the reverse complement.
TCAACTCGCGGACGATGTCCAGATAGGACCTTACGCGATCATTGGTCCCGATGTTTCGATCGACGAGGGGAGTCGGATCGGTGCGCATTGTGTGGTGGAAGGCCATACTTCGATCGGTCGACGCAATCATTTCTTCCAATTCGCCTCGATTGGTGCCGCCCCGCAGGATAAGAAATATCGCGATGAGCCAACGCGGCTTGAGATCGGCGATGACAACACGATCCGGGAATTTGTGACGCTTAATCGCGGAACTGTTCAAGACCGCGGCGTTACAAGCATCGGGAACGATAACTGGATCATGGCCTATGTGCATGTGGCCCACGACTGCGTTGTCGGCAATCACGCGATTTTTGCGAACAGCACGAATCTTGCTGGACATGTCGAAGTTGGCGATTGGGTGATTCTCGGTGGCTTCACCGGCGTTCATCAGTTCTGCAAAATTGGCGCACATGCAATGACTGGGGTTGGCAGTGTTGTCTTGCATGACATTCCGCCGTTTGTGATGGCGTCTGGAAATTCGGCACAGGCTCACGGAATTAACAGCGAGGGGTTGCGCCGGCGTGGGTTCTCCAGCGAAGCAATCAATGCCATCCGCCGTGCTTACAAGACTCTTTACAAGAGCGGTCTCACCCTGGAAGAGGCGCGTAACCGGCTCCAGCAAGAGGCCCAACAAGCGGGCGATGTCTACTCTCATCTTTCGGTACTGTCCGGGTTCCTGAGAACTGTCACTCGCGGCATCGTTCGCTGAGAAACCCTTTGCTCGGAGCAATGTCACCGCGACCCAGTCTAACCGTGCCAGACGCCGAGGGCACTGACCGTGTTGCCATGGCAGCCGGCGAGACGTCGGGTGATCTGCTCGCCGCTGCCGTTCTGCAGGGGCTGGCAGCACGGTCTTCATGCAGGGCTGCCGGGATCGGCGGTCCTGCAATGGCGTCCCAGGGTTTCGACTGCTGGTGGTCAATCGACGAGCTGTCCGTTCGCGGTTATGCCGAAGTCCTGGCTGCATTGCCGCGATTGCTGCGCTTGCGCCGACAGTTGGCGCAGCGCGTCACCGCGTGGCGCCCGGATGTCTTCGTCGGTGTAGACGCCCCAGATTTCAATCTGAATCTTGAAGCCAGGCTCCGCGAGCAGGGTGTGCCGGTTGTGCACTTCATCAGTCCGTCAATCTGGGCCTGGCGTGCCGAGCGGATTGAGAAGATTCGCGCTGCCGTTGACCATATGTTGCTTGTTTTTCCGTTTGAACCGGCGATCTACCGCAATGCGGGGATCCCGGCAACATACGTCGGACACCCGCTGGCCGATGTGATTCCATCTGAGGTCGACCAGGGCGCGGCACGCGCGGGGCTTGGCCTTGACCGCGATCGTGCAACCGTTGCGCTGCTGCCCGGTTCAAGGCCGGCGGAAATCCGTTACATGGCTGAGCTCTTTTTGCAGACTGCTCTCTGGATGCAGAGACAGCGTGGTGATCTGCAGTTTGTGCTCCCAGCGGCCGGTCAGCGCCTCTTCGAGCTGCTGCGCGAACGCCTGGCACGGATGCGTGACCGCTTCGATGTCCGTCTCACGTTGGTTCAGGGACGTTCACACGATTGTCTGGCGGCAGCTGATACGGTACTCGTGGCCAGTGGAACTGCGACCCTGGAGACGGCCTTGTTCCGGCGGCCCATGGTGGTTGCCTACAGGATGGCCGGGTTGAGTTATCGGCTCATGAAGAACAAAGGTTATCTGCCGTGGGTCGGACTGCCCAATATCCTGGCCGGGGAAACGATCGTGCCGGAATTCATTCAGGATGCGGCCAGGCCGGAAAGCCTTGGACAGGCATTGCTTGATCAATTGGATGACGCCAACCTGCGTACAAAGATTGCAGCCCGTTTTGAATCGATTCATCATGAGCTGCGCCGTGACTGCGCCTCACGTGCGGCAGAGGTCATTGTCGATGTCATCAAAACTCGAAGAAGCAATGCGCGCTGAAGACGCACAACTGGTGATACCGTGGGCGAGGGCAGACGCGCTGGTCTGCGGTGTTGACGAGGCAGGACGCGGTCCGCTGGCCGGGCCGGTTTTTGCTGCCGCGGTAATTCTGGACCCCTCCAATCCGATCGCAGGTCTACGAGACTCCAAGAAACTCAGTGAGTCAAAGCGTGATGCACTTGCTATCCTGATTCGTGAAAGGGCGATTGCATGGGCAATTGCCAGTGCATCCGTGCAGGAAATCGACGCCCTGAATATCCTGCAAGCAACGATGCTGGCTATGAGTCGTGCAGTCGAAGCACTCGATCCGCAGCCGCAGTTGGCGCGGATCGACGGCAACAGGGCGCCAAGACTGTCTTGCAGCGTTGAGACCTTAGTCAAGGGCGATGCGCTGGACCCTGCAATTTCGGCAGCGTCGATCCTTGCCAAGACAGCTCGGGATGCCGATTTGTACGCCCTGCATCAACGATTTCCGGTCTATCGCTTCGATCTTCACAAAGGGTATCCGACCGCCGAACATCTGGCCTTACTGCGTGAACATGGACCTTGCGCCGAACACCGGCGTAGTTTCGCTCCGGTACGTCGTCAGATCGAGCAGGAGCAGACCCTGCGATGAGTGCCGGTCAAGACAGAACAGGGCGCGAACGTCGCATCAGTTCTCGCGATAATCCGTTCTACAAGGAACTTCTTCAACTCGCGGAATCTTCGCGTGAGCGCAAGCGTCGCCAGGTCACTGTGATCGAAGGGGTTCACTTGTGTGAGGCTTATCTTGATCGAGAAACTGAGCCGCTGGACACGGTTGTTTCGGAGTCAGCGATTGCGCATCCGCAGGTCAGGGCGATGCTCGAGCGTTTACCGCGATTGCCGGTGATGTTGTCGGACAGTCTCTTCAGATCAATCAGCGCGGTTGAACATGGGGTCGGTATTGCGATGCTGATCGACACACCGCGTCCGCAATTGCCTGAACGGATCGATCAGGACGCTGTCTTTCTGGACCGGATTCAAGATCCAGGCAATATTGGAACCATCCTTCGAACCTGCGCTGCCGCCGGGGTGCGCACCGTCTTTACTGCGCCGGGAACCGTCTGGTGCTGGTCGCCCAAGGTGCTTCGGGCGGGAATGGGGGCTCATTTTCATCTCGAAATCCATGAGTCCGTATCGTGGCAGGACATCCGCCAGAGCATTGCCGTTCAGACAAGGGCAACGGCCTTGGACGCTTCCACGGCGATCTGGGATCTCGATCTCCGTTCGGCGGGTCTGTGGCTGTTCGGCCAGGAAGGGTCCGGCCTGGATGCTTCACTTGTGGATGCGGCAGATCAACGGGTATTCATCCCTCAGGATCGTTCCATCGAGTCGTTAAACGTTGGCGTTGCAGCGGCCTTGTGCCTGTACGAACAGCTGCGCCAGCGGCGCATCCGTTGATTGCCCTCCAGTATTCAGGGAGCGCCCCAAGCTGGCGTCATGCTCAGATCGGCAGGTCCAGCTCAGAAAGAATCGTTGCGGCAATTTCCTCGATGGATTTTGTTGTTGACGACAGCCAGCGAATGCCTTCTCGACGCATCATGGATTCAGCCTCAGCGACCTCATAACGACAGGACTCAAGCGAGGCGTAACGGCTGTTTGGGCGCCGTTCGAATCGAACCTCTGACAGACGCTCGGGTGCGATCGACAGACCGAACAGCTTGTGCTTGTACTGGTAAAGGATGTCCGGCAGGCGTCCGCGTTCGAAATCCTCGGGGATCAACGGGTAGTTCGCGGCCTTGATCCCATGCTGCATCGCAAGGTACAGGCTGGTCGGCGTCTTGCCGCTGCGCGATACGCCGACCAGGATCACATCTGCATTGCTCAGATCCGCATGGGACTGGCCATCGTCGTGGGCCAATGAGTAATTGATGGCTGCGATCCGACGATCATAGTGTTTGGTGTTCGATGCCGTATGGGAACGACCCATCGTATGCGTTGACTGGACGCCGAGTTCCGTCTCAATCGGCTCCAGAAACGTGGCGAACAAGTCGAGGAACATCGCATCGACCCCGCGGAAAACGTCATTGATTTCCGCATTGACCAGGGTACTGAAAACGATTGGCCGATGACCGTCGGCTTCTTTGGCGGCAGCAATCTTGCGCACGACTTCGTGAGCCTTCTGCAGGGTATCGATAAACGGCAGGCGCACCTGCCTGAGGTTGATTCGATCGAATTGCGTCAGCAATGAGTGTCCAAAGGTTTCCGCAGTGATCCCTGTGCCGTCCGAAATGTAGAACACGGTGCGGTCATGGTCGCTCTGGGATGCATCAGGCATTCAATCCTCCATGGGTAATGCGATATTCAATCAGTTCACTGACGTTTGTCAGCGATCTGCGCCTGAGTGATCGAATTTTCTCTCTCGCTGACATCACACAGGCAAAAATATTTTTGGTTCGAGAGATCCATCCCCGATCCGGGCTGTGCCGCGGGGCGGGCGCAGTAAAATAGCAGCCGAAAGAATTCTGCAGACGTCCCCTGAACCCCAATGATTGATTGGTCACGTCGCTTCGCCGTGATCTGGCCGCTCGACCGGGGCACGCCTACAGCATTCGGGCTGCTGGTCAGGCAAGCGCTCGGCGCCACGATCACATGAGCAGACCCATCAAAAGATTTCTCAACATGCCAGGAAGTATCAATCATGAACCACCACGAAGGGCTCTTGGTCCTCCCATTTGAGCAATTACGCATGGCCGATGTCGATACCGTCGGCGGCAAGAATGCCTCACTGGGCGAGATGATCAGCCAACTTGCGGCATCCGGCGTCAGAGTGCCGGGAGGATTCGCGACTACGGCGCATGCCTTTCGCGAGTTTCTTGAACATAACAATCTGACCGAACGCATCGCGAAGCGCCTTGAAGGTCTGAACACCGAAGACGTGAAGGCATTGGCCGAATGCGGCGCGCAGATTCGCGACTGGGTCTGCTCCAGCCCGTTGCCACCCCAGCTTGAGCGTGAAATTCGCGAGTCCTACGATCAGATGATTGCCCGTTCCGGCGAGCAGATTTCGGTTGCCGTTCGCTCGTCGGCGACCGCGGAAGATCTGCCGGATGCATCGTTTGCCGGTCAACAGGAGACTTTCCTGAACGTGAACGGAATCGATGCGGTGCTCGATCGTATCCGGCACGTGTTTGCTTCTTTGTACAACGATCGTGCAATTTCCTATCGCGTCCATAAGGGCTTCGAGCACGCAAACGTGGCGCTCTCAGCCGGTATTCAGCAGATGGTACGCAGTGATCTTGGCGCCTCCGGAGTCATGTTCACCATCGATACCGAGTCGGGTTTCCCTGATGTGGTGTTCATTACCAGCTCCTATGGGCTGGGTGAGACCGTTGTGCAGGGTGCGGTGAATCCAGACGAGTTCCATGTGCATAAACCGATGCTTGTTGCCGGCAAGTTTCCGATCATTCGACGCCAGCTGGGCAGCAAATTGATTCAAATGGAGTTCTGCGACGGTCAAGGCGATGGTGTAACTGTGCAGACGGTCGATACGCCCATAGAGCTGCGTAACCGCTATTCGCTGACTGACGACGATGTCATCGAGCTTGCGCGGTACGCCGTCATCATCGAGAAGCACTACGGGCGTCCGATGGACATCGAGTGGGGTCGCGACGGACGCGATGGCAAGCTGTACATCCTCCAGGCCCGCCCTGAGACAGTCAAATCGCAGAGCAACGGGGTGCAACAGCGTTTCAGTCTGAAAGCATCGTCCGATGTGTTGGTCAGCGGGCGGGCAATCGGGCAGCGGATCGGGGCCGGACCGGTCCGCGTGATTATCGATGCCAGTCAGATGGATCGTGTCATGCCTGGCGATGTCCTGGTCACGGATATGACGGACCCGAACTGGGAGCCGGTCATGAAGCGCGCGTCTGCGATTGTCACTAATCGTGGCGGCCGAACCTGCCACGCCGCAATCATCGCCCGGGAGCTTGGGATTCCCGCAGTCGTCGGCTGTGGCGACGCTACCGATCGACTGCGAGACGGTGCTCTGGTCACGGTGTCCTGTGCACAGGGGGATACGGGGTTCATCTATGACGGTTTGCTCGAGACAGAGGTCTCCGAGGTCGATACTGGACATATGCCCACACTGCCACTCAAGATCATGATGAACGTGGGCAATCCGTCGCTGGCTTTCGAGTTTGCGCAGCTTCCGAATGAAGGGGTCGGTCTGGCACGACTCGAATTCATCATTAACAACAATATCGGCATTCACCCCAAGGCGATTCTCGAGTACCCGAATGTCGATGCTGCGCTTCGCAAGGCTGTTGAGAGCGTAGCCCGTGGCCATGCCACACCGCGCGATTTTTACGTTGAACGACTCGCAGAAGGGGTTGCCACGATCGCAGCCGCATTCTGGCCGCGCTCAGTGATCGTGCGCCTGTCTGATTTCAAGTCCAACGAATATCGGAAACTGATTGGTGGTTCGCGGTATGAGCCCGAAGAAGAAAATCCGATGCTCGGTTTCCGTGGGGCTTCGCGCTACATTGCACCCGATTTCCGCGAATGCTTTGAGCTCGAATGTCTCGCCATGAAGCGGGTTCGCGAAAAAATGGGCCTGACCAATGTCGAACTGATGGTGCCTTTTGTGCGGACCGTCCCGGAAGCCAAGGCGGTGATCGATCTTCTTGAGGCCAACGGTCTGAAACGTGGCGAAAACGGACTGCGGATCATCATGATGTGTGAGTTGCCGTCCAACGCGTTGCTGGCTGACGAGTTTCTGGAGCACTTTGACGGGTTCTCGATTGGCTCAAACGATCTGACCCAGCTGACGCTTGGTCTGGATCGGGATTCGGGGCTGGTTGCTGCCGGCTTCGATGAGCGTGACCCGGCAGTACGATTCTTACTCGAACGTGCGATCAACGCTTGCAACAAGGCAGGCAAGTACGTGGGGATCTGTGGTCAAGGTCCTTCGGATCATCCTGATCTTGCCGAATGGCTGATGTTGCAGGGAATCGCGTCGATCTCGCTGAACCCGGATACCGTCGTCGATACCTGGAAGCGTTTGGCGCGGGTGAACCCACCTGTTGATCTGGCGGGCTAAGGCTCGCAAACAACCGATTGGGAAATTAAAAAGGGCCGCTTCGTAGCGGCCCTTTTCGACTCAGATCGCAGCCGTAAACGCTGCGATCAGCGCGTCACGAGCATCTGCGTTTTCTTGCCACCTTTGTAGGTGTACAGGGTCAATGCGCCGTTGCGAATGTCGCCAAAGTTGTCAAAGGCGATCGTACCGGTCACGCCCTCGTACTGAATCTTGGCAAGCTCAGGCAGATATTTTTTCGGGTCTGTCGAGTTGGCCTTCTGCATGGCCGCAACCATCACCATGATGGCGTCATAGGTGTAGGGGGCGTAGAGCTGGACATCCATGCCAAGCTTCTGTTTGAAGTTTGCCTTGAATGCGTCGAGCTTCGCGACCTGCGCGCCCTCGACACCGCCTGCCTCGGCGCAGACCACCTGACCGTCGGACATACCATTGCCAGCCAGTTTCACAAGCTCGGCCGAGCAGATACCGTCGCCGCCCATGTATCGGGCATTAATACCCAGTTGCTTCATCTGACGCAGCATCGGACCGGCAACCGCATCCATGCCGCCGTAGAACACCAGGTCGGGCTTAGCCGCTTTCAGTTTGGTCAGAATGGCATTGAAGTCGGTCGCTTTGTCGTTCGTGTATTCGCGACCGACAACTTTCGCGCCCGCCTTTTTTGCAGCCTTCTGAAATTCATCGGCAACACCCTGGCCATAGGCGGTGCGGTCGTCGATGATTGCTACATTTTTGATCTTCAGCTCCTGGACGGCATAGCGGCCCAGCGTACCGCCAAGCTGACCGTCATGGGCGACGACCCGAAAAGCCGTCTTGAAACCTTGCTTCGTGTACTTCGGGTTGGTTGCCGAAGGAGAAATCTGCGGAATGCCCGCATCGTGGTAAATACGGGAAGCAGGGATCGTCGTGCCCGAATTAAGATGACCGATGACGCCTGCAACCTTTGCGTCGGCCAGCTTGGTCGCAGCAGCCGTCCCCTGTTTTGGATCAGCCGCATCATCCTCCGAGAGCAGTTCAAACTTGACGGCGGAGCCTGCGATCTTCAGGCTCTTGGCGTTGAGCTCCATGATGGCGAATTTCGCACCCGCTTCGTTGTCCTTACCCAAATGGGCAATCGAACCAGTCAGCGGAGCGACATGGCCGATTTTCACGACTGTCTGAGCAGCCGCGGGTTGGGCAACCCATGCGAAAGCAGCGACAACCGCCGCACTGATTAATTTGACTTGCATCAAGCTCTCCTCAGTTGTAAGTCAGGGATAATTGCAGCGCTCAGTAGCGCGGCGTGTTACGGAATCGGCAGTCAATTTAGCCTGAAACCGGATGCCCGGCAAACATCAAGCTGCTAGCATCGTCACAGGAGGTCAGCATGCAGGATTACTGGATCTGGTGGGGCGCCGCAGTGTTGTGCGTCGTCTTCGAAATTGTGACTGGCACGTTTTACTTGCTGGTGCTGGCAATAGGCCTGGCGGCGGCTGGACTGCTTGCCTACACAGGTAGCGGTTTTGCAACGCAGCTGATCGCGGCTGCGGTCTTTGCGGTCGCCGGCTGGGGGCTGATCAGAAAATTCAGTCGCTCAAAGCGCGGGTTGGGACAGTCCAAAGATCCGAATCTGCTTCTGGACATCGGATCAAGTGTTCAGGTGGCTCATTGGTCAAGCGAGCGTCGAACTCAGGTGCAGTATCGTGGAGCCAATTGGGAGGCTGAACTGGCGAACGATGAAGCGTTACCAGCGCAGGCAGGTGAGTACCTGATCACTGGAATCGAGGGGAATCGACTTATTTTATCCCGCAAGTCCTGATTCATCTGGTGGTGCCTGTGGGTAGTTGAGCGCGGAGACGAGTCATCCGAAGGGTTGGTTGCACCAGAACGTCGGCTTTATCTCTGTTGAATTTGAATACACATCGAGAGGGTCCCTATGTCAGGAAGTATTGTCTTTGCTGCGTTCGTTCTGCTTTTGGCCGTCGTATTCGTCGTCCGGGCATTGAAAGTCGTGCCGCAGCAGCATGCATGGATCGTCGAGCGCCTGGGTAAATTTGACCGGACGCTGGCACCGGGGCTTAATTTTCTGATCCCGTTCATTGACCGGGTCGCTTACAAACACTCGCTCAAGGAAATTCCGCTGGATGTCCCGAGCCAGATCTGCATTACGAAGGACAACACGCAGCTCACAGTCGATGGCGTGCTCTATTTTCAGGTGACAGACCCAATGCGCGCATCGTACGGGTCGAGTAACTACGTGATTGCGATCACGCAGCTGTCACAGACGACGCTGCGTTCGGTGATCGGCAAACTTGAACTTGATCGAACCTTCGAGGAGCGTGAATTCATCAACACCTCGGTGGTTTCGTCTCTGGATGAAGCTGCGCTGAACTGGGGGGTCAAAGTCTTACGCTACGAGATCAAGGATTTGACACCCCCCAACGAAATTCTGCGTTCAATGCAGGCTCAGATCACCGCAGAGCGCGAGAAGCGGGCGCTGATCGCGGCCTCAGAGGGGCGTAAGCAGGAACAGATCAATATTGCAACCGGGGAGCGTGAATCACAGATTCAGCGCTCTGAGGGTGAGCGTCAGGCGGAAGTCAATCGGGCCCTGGGCGAGGCGGCTGCCATTTCCGCGGTGGCTGACGCAACCGCCAAGGCAGTGGAGCGCATTGGCGCGGCCATTCGCCAACCGGGTGGCATGGAGGCGGTTAATCTGAAGGTTGCCGAGAAGTATGTCGAGGCATTTTCAGGTCTTGCCCGCACAAATAACACGGTCGTGATTCCGTCCAATCTGGGAGATGTCGCCGGGCTGGTGGCAACCGCAATGCAGGTCGTACGCACACCGGGAGGCACGGGCACTGCGGGGGTCGATTCCAGCGGGGCAAGCGCACCGAAGGTTTGAGCGGGAAGGCTAGCTTGCGCTCCTACTTGCTCTTCAGAAGGCGTTCCTTTTCCCGCTGCCATTCGCGCTCTTTTTCGGTCGCGCGTTTGTCGAACTGACGTTTGCCCTTGGCCAGTCCGATTGCCAGTTTGATGCGCCCCTTCGAGTAATGCAGATCCAGTGGAACCAGCGTATACCCAGCGCGCTCAACCTTGCCAATCAGCTTGCTGATTTCTTCAGCATGCAGCAGTAGCTTACGGGTGCGAACCGGATCCGGCTTGATGTGGGTTGATGCTTCCGGCAGTGGCGTAATGTGAGCGCCAATCAAGAAGAGTTCTGCCCCCCGGACGATCACATACCCCTCTTTGAGTTGTGCACGACCCGCTCGGATGGCCTTGACCTCCCAGCCTTCGAGGACCATTCCAGCTTCGAAGCGCTCCTCGATCGAGTAGTCATGAAACGCTTTTCTGTTTTCTGTGATGCTCATGATGGGGGAGGGGTTGTACGGCCGATTGCTGCGGCGATCGTGGATGGGTAGGCACTCAGCCGCCCGTAGGACGCTTCATGCCCGTGACGCCGGCTATGTGTCGGCGAGCCGGATCAGCAGCTAGAATAGGGCATTCTAACAGTGGCCAAGTAACCGCTTTTGCCGCCTTTTTAATCTGCCTGATCTTGCTTGCCTGATTTTTTCGATCGATGCCCCAGGTCCACAAATCTGTCCTGCTTCACCACAGTGCCGATCAGATGTTCGAACTGGTTGCGGGTGTCCAAGCGTATCCAGAGTTTCTGCCTTGGTGTGGCGGCAGTATGGTTCACGAACAAACAATGAACCGAATGGTGGCGTCCGTCGCGATCGACTTTCGCGGGATCAAGCAGTCATTCACCACCGAAAACACTTTGCATTCGCCTCATAGAATTGAGATGAAATTGCGGGATGGCCCATTCACCAAACTGGATGGCCTGTGGGTGTTTCACACGCTACGGCACGATGCCTGCAAGGTGGAGTTTCACCTCGATTACGCCTTCAAAAGCGGCCTTGTCGGCAAAGTGCTGATGCCGGTCTTTGATCACATTGCCCGAACTTTCGTGGACGCTTTCGTGACCCGCGCCGACAAGGTGTTCGGTGCATTACCCGCGAATCCATGACCATCAGCCTGCCAGATGTCTGACAAGGAAAAGATCTGGGTCGAAGTGGCCTATGTGAGTGACGGAGTCGTGCAGCGACGCCCGCTGGAGGTGCCAAGTGGTTCCACCGTGGCCGAGACACTCAGGCTGGCGAGCGGACTGATTGATTCAGTGCAACTGGCCAGCAGCGGGGTTTCGGTGTTCGGTCGTCGACGCCCGATGGATGAACCCGTGTCAGAAGGGGATCGTATCGAACTGCTCGGTCCACTTGTTGCCGACCCCAAGGTGGCCCGGCAGCGCCGCGTCGCTAAAAGCCGATCCCAGCTCGCTAGAGATCGGTGGCGGGGCGCCAGCTGATCACTCTCCTGGGTCAGGGCTGCTTGTCCGAACAATGCTTCTCAAGATTCTGCTGTAATTCATCGACCCTGGCATTGCGCTTGGCATCATCGAGCACGTCTCGTTCACCATCGGGTCTGACCGAGGTCACGCGCGTGCCGCTCTGAAGTGTTCTCAGTTCAGTCTGAAGGGTCTCGCAGGCGCGCGCAAGTTCAGCGCTCTGCGCCAGAGCCTGCTCTTCCTCGGCCTGCTTGGCAGCCCGCTCAGCTTCCCGCTTCTGCATCGCCTCGGCCTTGGCTCGCCAGTTCGGCTTGGCAATCGCCTCGGTGCCTTTTCCCGAATCGCCTTTCACTGCCTTGCCAGGGGGCGGCGTCGGGTTGAGTCGACCATCGTTATGCCAAATGATTGCTTCTTTCGGGATCTTCGCAGGGGGCGGAAGATCCGAGTAGTGGATCGTTCCTGATTGGTCGCGCCATTTCCACTGCGCATGAGCCGTCTCAGTCACAAAGGACGCAAGTGCCGCCATAGTGACCAGGGGCAGTATCCACGCGGAGCGACAGACAGCGATTTTCAGGAGTGTGTTCATTTGGACACCTTAGCAGCACGGTAAAAGCACCTCCAGATCTTCCAATCATGGCGTTGATTTGCTGCACTTGCGATTATCTGCCGACAAG
>JAURMJ010000230.1 GCA_030830765.1 Quisquiliibacterium sp. | reverse complement strand
TTTGGCGAGCGTTTGCAGTGCCGGGCTTGTGGCGGTGCCACCCGCCGTGATTCGGTTTTGGCCGGCTTGCAGGCACTCGATGGTGTCGCGCGGCCCGACGATTGGATCCTCGTGCATGATGCTGCCAGACCGGGGCTCAGTCATCATGCATTGGAGCGGCTGCGTGAGAATCTGCTGGATGATCCAGTGGGCGGCTTGCTTGCCCTGCCGATCGCGGACACAGTCAAGGTGCAGAGGGCCGATCGCCGGGTTGCGGATACCCGTCCCCGAGACGGGCTTTGGCAGGCACAGACGCCCCAGATGTTCCGATACGGATTGCTGCTTGATGCGTTGGCTTCCAATGAGGCAGTTACCGATGAAGCGTCAGCAATCGAAGCCTCAGGCAAGTCACCGATGCTGGTTCAAGGTGAACGAGGGAATTTCAAGGTGACAACAAGCGATGATCTTGAACTGATGCAGGTCTTGCTCGCGGCGCGCCTGCAAGGCACCGTGGAGCCAACTGATGAGTGATTTTCGTATCGGGCAGGGCTATGATGTTCACGCGCTTGTCCCGGGTCGCAGGCTGTTGATCGGCGGTGTTCTGATTCCCTACAGACTCGGTCTGCTTGGTCACTCGGATGCCGATGTCCTGCTGCATGCGATCACAGATGCCTTGTTCGGGGCCGCAGGACTGGCGGATATCGGACATCATTTCCCTGACCATGATTCTGGCTGGCAAGGAGCAGACAGTCGGGAACTGCTTCGGGAAACTCAGCGCCTGATCCACAGAACCGGCTATCGTGTCGGCAATGTGGACGCGACAATCATTGTGCAGGCGCCCAGGATGGCTGTTCACATTCCGCAGATGGTGAGCAACATTGCCGCCGATCTATCCATTGAACCCAGCCGGGTCAATGTAAAGGCAAAGACCAACGAGCGGCTGGGTTTTACAGGCCGAGGCGAAGGAGTCGAGGCTCAGGCAGTGGTGCTGTTGTATCGCTAATCAAGCTTGATAGAAGCGCAGGTTCCAGGACCGCAAAGAATCAATCACCCGATCCGGACGGCGCCAGTCCGGGAGTTTGTAGGGGTTTGGTGTCAATGCGTTGGTTTTTCCAGAATCGAACGGTCTGGTGAGTGAAAACTGTCAAGAGCATCAGAAAGACTCCGAACATGAGCGAATCCGGAACACCAAGGCGCCATCCCAGGAGCCCCGTTGCACCCGCACAGGCATTGATGGTGACGAGTATGACGACGACCCGTCCCTGGGAGATTCCCCGGCTCAGCAACAAGTGATGCACATGCCTGCGGTCAGCGCTCATCGGGCTCTTTCCCTCGAATATTCGACGGATCATGCATGAGAGCGTGTCAAACAGGGGAACCAGCAGAATCCAGAGCGCAGCAACTGGGGGCAGGCCATTGGGCCCTAGCTTTTGCGACAGGTGGACAGCAAGCCAAGCAAGCGTGTATCCGAGAAACAGGGTGCCGGCATCGCCCATGAATAGACTGGCGCGCGATCGCCAGGGTGTTCTCAGATTGAAAACCAGGAAGCCAATGAGCGCTCCGGCAAGCATGATCAAGAGAGGCAGCAGGCTGTGTCCAGCTCCGGTCTCTGCATGGATCAAGCCGAGTGCGATGCCGAATGCGCTGAGCGACACCAGAGCAATCGAACCGGAAAGCCCGTCGATCCCATCAGACATGTTGATCGCATTGGCAACTCCAGTGATCGCAATCATGGTGAAAGGAATCGCAAGCCACCCTAAACTGAGCATCCAGGGTCCCAGGAGGGCGCCCAGGTGATCTAGCTGGAGTCCGCTTGGCACAGTTGAGACCAACACCGCCAGCATCTGGGCAATCAGCCTGGGACGCGCGGGCAACTCGAATCGGTCATCCAGGAGCCCGATCAGCAGGAACAGTGCGGCGCCAAAAAGGAAATGAGGGGTGGACGGCAGCGGAAACGAGTAAATCGCTGCGGTCAGGATCAGCGCGAAAAACATCCCGATCCCGCCGACGATGGGTGTGTTTCCGACGTGGTGCTTTCGTCGGTCAGGCACATCGATCAGTCCGAGGACTTCAGCGCGAAGCGCTAAACCCACACAAGCCAAGCCAGAAAACACTGCGCTTGTCAGCAGGTAGAGCCAGTGATCGGGAAGCGTCATTGGAGCCCTTACAAGGTCTCGGCAGTTTACGCTTACAAATCCATGTCAACGGCTGAAAAACGTTAAAAAGTGTTAATGCGAACTAATCCTTAAGGATTAGCTGCGAGGCTTGCGGCTACGCGAAGGCTTGTGCAGCAGAGCACCCCGGGACTTTTTTTCCGCGGAGTGTCTGCAACAGATCATGGCGCTGCCTGGAAGAGGGGGCAGGCAGTTGGGCAGTCAGACGGATCAGGCCAGATCACCAACGAGTGAATTCCGAATGTCAGCCGTGACTGGTTCCATTGCGGCCATGTAATTCGGATGATCAATGCCGATGGAGAGGGCAGCGCCATTCTTCAGAGCGCTGGCCATCTCGGGCGCCAGTTCAAACCGAAGAAAATGCACTGACGAGGTCTTTTCCTCGTTTTCCCGCTCAAGATCCTCGTCGGCAATCGCATAAACCCGCGAGGAGTCTGCCACCTGCACCCAGACTCTGTCTTCGATGCCAATCAGTTTTGCAAGTTCGCGCTTGCGCTCGTCGGCATCTGGGTATTCGATCATCATCGTGGCCTTGAAGTTACAGCCATCGGGAATCAGCGGGTTATACGAATCGAGCTCGTGCTGAATCCCTTCCTCTTCGAAGATCTTTTCGATTCGCAGCATCTCCTGCACCTGGTAACGAACCGTCAGTTCATCCTCGAAAATCAGTGTGACATGATTACCCAGCGCAACATGTCGGTGCTTCTTGTGTTCGATAACCTGCTTGCGGAAGTCAGGGCGTGCCTTGGCGTAGGCTTCAAGGGTCATCAGCGTGTCACGGGTCAGGCTCATTGCTTGGGTTCCTTTGCAGTCAGTGGATTTTGGGGCAGTCGTTTCAGACTGCCCGAGTCGATGCGGTTGGATTTCAATTCAGGCCATAGGCCATGCGAAGAAGCGTGACCGGATGAGCCAATTTGTCATCGACCGGGTCGCCGGCAATCTGCATCCCTTGGGCAATATGATGGCCACCCAGCTGGCAATCGGAGGCAATCCAGTCCGGGGTCCCGTTTGGATGCTCGGCCATTTGGCGAAACACCGGGCGGCCGATCTTCAGGGCGGTTTCGTGAAATTCCTTCTTCACTCCCCAGGTGCCGGCATGTCCGGAGCAGCGTTCAATCGTGTTCACTGCGGTATCAGGCACCATTTCGAGCATTTCGCGCGTCTTCTGACCAATGTTCTGCACGCGCAGATGGCAGGCGACGTGATAAGACACATTGCCCAGTCCGACCTTGAACTCCGTGTTCAACAGCCCGTCCTTGGCGCGTTGCACAAAATAGTCAAACGGATCGAACATGGCCTCGCGAACGGCCTGAACGTCCGCGTCCTGCGGATACATCAGTGGCAGTTCCTGTTTGAACATCAGGTTGCATGATGGGATCAGCGCCATGATCGCCCACCCGTCGCGCGCAAGTTTTGCCAGTTGCGGGATATTCTTGGCTTTGAGTGCGTCGACTGATTCAAGGTCGCCCAGTTCGAGCTTGGGCATGCCGCAACAGGCCTCCTTCTCGACCAACGTATACGGAATCGAGTTGTGCTCAAGAACTTTCAACAGGTCATGGCCGATGCCTGGTTCGTTGTAATTGACGTAGCAGGTTGAGAAAACCGCCACTTTCCCGGGGGTTCGCTGTCCATCGCGTACCGGGTGTTGTCCGCTGGCTGCTGCGTTCGGTCGGAATGTCTTCGGCGCGAAGTCAGGCAGCCAGGCGCTATGGTGGACGCCGCCGACCTTTTCCCCGAGCTTTCGAAGTGTCGGTGATTCCTTGGCTTTGTTGACGGCCTGAACGACGATCGGGATGGTCGCCAGTTTGCCATTGCGATCTGTCGATGAAAGGGCTTTGTCGCGCAGCTGGTTCGGAGTTCCCTGTTTGAACTGAATTGCCTTGGCACGCAACATCAGGTGTGGAAAGTCGAGATTCCAGGGGTGCGGCGGCACATACGGGCACTTGGTCA
>JAURMJ010000229.1 GCA_030830765.1 Quisquiliibacterium sp. | reverse complement strand
CGCGGCGTGCAGCATGGTTTACTTGCCGGGCAGCCGGTCATCGATTCCCGAGGCGTGCTCGGCCAGGTCACACGTGCATTGCCGCTATCCAGTGAAGTGACGCTGTTGATCGACCACCAATCGGCAATCCCGGTTCGAGTGCAGCGTACCGGTCAAAAGATGATCGCCTTCGGCGGCTCCGCACAAGGCATGCTGGAGTTACGTTTTCTGAGCGGCAGCAGCGACTTGCAGCCCGGCGACCAGCTCGTCACCTCCGGGCTCGATGGCGTTTATCCAGGCGGCCTGCCGGTCGGGGAAATCACGGAAATCGAGACCGGACGGCTTGGCAGTTCGACCTCCAGGGTCCTTGTGCAACCTGCCTCTGGGCAGGAACAAAGCCGCCTGGCACTGGTTCTGCTGATCGACCGCAGTGCCTTGCCTGCGCCTGCACCAGAGCCCGTCCAGAGCGGGCGCAAGCGTCCCAAGGGGTCTTAGTCGATGGCACTGCGCTCCGATTACCTGCTGCTGCCAGCCAATCGCGCATTTATTGCGTTCTCATTGGTCGCGGCCTTCCTGCTGAACCTGCCGCCGTGGGGCACGCTGCAATGGGTTCCGGATTTTCTGGCGCTGGTCCTGGTGTTCTGGAACATTCACCAGCCGCGCAAGGTCGGCATCGGCATCGCGTTTCTGTTTGGCCTGCTGATGGACGTCCACGAGGCCACTTTGCTCGGTGAACACGCGCTCGCCTACAGCCTGCTTTCCTACGGCGGTCTGCTGCTTCAGCGGCGAGTTCCCTGGTTCGGTCTTGCCGGACGGATGCTCCATGTGCTGGCGCTGTTCGTTCTTGTTCAGCTTGCCACGCACCTGATGCGTATATTGATCGGCGGTGGCACTCCAGGATGGTCGGTCCTGTTGGGTGCACTGACGACGACGATGTGCTGGCCACTGGCCGAGTTGCTGCTGTTTGCGCCGCAGCGACGCGCGGTTGAGCGCGATGAAAACCGCCCCCTCTGACCCAGGCATCGATGGTTAAAGTCCCCGACACCGGGCTGGAACTGCGCAGAATCAGATGGCGGCTGCTCCTGAGCTGGCTGCTGGTGCTCGCCTGTTTCTCCGGACTGGCGGGGCGGTTTGTCTGGCTGCAGATTCATCGCCATGAGGCCTTCCGTGCACAGGCTGAGGACAACCGTATTGCGCTGGTGCCGATTCCACCGACACGGGGTCTGATCTTTGACCGCAACGGGGTGCCGCTGGCCGACAATGTGCCGGTGTCCACGCTGGAGATCATTCCAGAACGAGTCGATCATCTGGAACGCACAATTGATGCGCTGTCGACGGTCATCGAGATCAGTGCGCGTGACCGCCGCCGGTTCAAGCGACTCCGAGAGGATTCGCGCGGCTATGAGTCACTGCCGATTCGCATCCGGCTCAGCGACGAGGAGCTGGCTCGCTTTGCAGTCGCCAAATACCGATTCCCCGGCGTCGAGATCCGTGCACGCCTGTTACGCACCTATCCGCAAGGTCAAAGTGCTGCACATCTGATCGGCTACATCGGTCGCATTTCGGCATCGGATAAACGCCAGCTCGATGAGCGCGATGAGACCTCAAACTACGCGGGCACCACCCATATCGGCAAGACTGGTGCAGAGTTGTCCTACGAAAATATCCTTCACGGACAGGTCGGGGTCGAAGAAGTCGAGGTTTCGGCAGCAGGGCGTACGGTTCGCACCCTGTCACAGATCGCACCCAAGCCCGGATCGAACCTGTTTCTATCGATCGACATCAGGCTGCAGCAACTGGCTGAACATTGGTTCGGCAAGCGGCGCGGTGCGCTGGTTGCGATCGATCCGAGAAACGGCGAGGTGCTGGCGATGGTCTCGCGGCCCGGCTTCGATCCGAATCTGTTCGTCGATGGCATCGACCCGCAGACCTGGTCATCCCTGAATGACGATCCGGACACACCGCTTCTGAACAGACCGCTGCGCGGCACTTACCCGCCCGGCTCAACCTACAAGCCTTTCATGGCGCTGGCCGCGTTGAGCAGCGGCGTGCGCACCCCCCAGTTCAAACTCCAGGACCCCGGTTATTTCCAGCTTGGTGAGCATCGCTTTCGCGACTCCAAGCCCGGCGGGCAGGGCATCGTCGATCTGCACAAGTCGCTCGTCGTCTCGAGTGATACCTACTACTACATGACAGCGTTCGACATGGGCGTGGATGCAATCCATGACTTCATGAGACCGTGGGGATTCGGACAACTGACCGGCATCGACCTGCCCAATGAAACTGCTGGCATCCTGCCCTCGAAGGCCTGGAAGCTCAAGCGTTACAAGAAGAAATGGTTTCCCGGTGAAACGCCATCGATCGGCATTGGCCAGGGCTATAACGCCTTCACGATGCTGCAGCTTGCGCATGCCACCGCGACGCTGGCCAACGACGGTGTCCCGATGAGACCGCACGTCATGATCGCGACCGAGGATCCGCGGACCCGTGCCCGCCAGCCAGCGCCAGATCCGCAGCTGACCGGAATCATGCTCAAGACGGACCATCTGAAACGGGTCAAGGCGGCCATGGTCGATGTGAACAAGGTCGGTACTGCCCGCACGGCCTTTTTCGGCGCCGAATACGAGGCCGCGGGCAAGACCGGAACCGCACAGGTCATCAGCATCAAGCAGAATGAAAAATACGATGCGCAACGGATCGCCGAAAGACACCGGGATCATTCGCTCTACATGGCGTTTGCACCGGCAGACAAGCCACGAATTGCCGTAGCGCTGATTGTTGAAAACGGCGGCTTCGGATCGCAGTCCGCAGCGCCGATCGCCCGAAGTGTCTTCGACTATTACCTGCTCGGAAAAATCTCCGAGCCTGTGTCGGTTGCCGCGCCACCTGCGCCAGCCCCATCGACCGAACCGGACAACCCACCGGAGGATCGGCCTTGAGCATTACGCCGCGCGACCTGCTGTTCTTTATTCGAAGGCGCATCATGGTGTTCGATCCAGTGATGCTCGTCGCGCTGGTCATGCTTGCTGCGACCGGCCTGGTCACGATGTATTCGGCTGCCTTTGATTATCCGGGCCGTTTCGAACTCCATGCCCGCAACATGATGCTCGCCTTTGTCGTCATGTGGATCGCTGCCCATGTGCCGCCCGGCTGGATGATGCGGATCGCAGTACCGCTGTTTCTGCTCGGCATTGCCCTGCTGGTTGGTGTTGCGCTGTTCGGGGAGATCTCCAAGGGAGCACGGCGTTGGCTGAATCTTGGTTTTGGTCGCATCCAGCCATCCGAGCTGCTCAAGATCGCAACGCCACTGATGCTTGCCTGGTACTTCCAGCGACGTGAGGGTGGCCTGCGCTGGTTCGACTTTCTGTTCGCAGGCATTTTGCTGGCGATACCGGTCGCCCTGATTATCCGTCAGCCAGACCTGGGCACCTCGCTGCTGGTTTTTGCGGCTGGCGGTGCTGTGATTTTTCTGGCCGGACTCAGCTGGAAGGTCATCGCCGCGTTGCTCGCCAGTGCAGCTGCAGCGGCGCCGCTGTTGTGGACGCTGATGCACGACTATCAACGCCAGCGCGTTCTGACACTGCTCGATCCGAGCATCGATCCGCTGGGGAAAGGCTTTCACATCATCCAGTCGACCATTGCCGTCGGCTCAGGCGGTCTGTGGGGCAAAGGCTGGATGCAGGGTACGCAGACCCATCTGGAATTCATTCCTGAACGCACGACCGACTTTATCTTTGCCGTGTTTTCGGAGGAATTCGGTCTTGTCGGCAATCTGTTTCTGCTCGGCCTGTACCTGATCCTGCTCACCCGCGGACTTGTGATCGCAAGTCGCGCAAAGACGGAATTCACCCGACTTTTTGCCGGCGCGATCACACTGACCATCTTTATCTACGCATTCGTCAATATGGGTATGGTGTCCGGTATCCTGCCGGTCGTTGGCGTGCCGCTTCCCCTGATGTCCTATGGGGGCACAGCGATGGTCACACTGGGCCTCGGATGCGGGCTGCTGATGAGTATTGCTCGGAACCGCCATCTTAGGCAGTCCTGAGGCTGCCGCGCCAAGGAACACTGAATGACATTTGTCCAGCAGACTGACCCGGCGCGCCTGTTACGGACGCTCGTCGCCCCACCAATCGCTCCGAACCTTTACCCGGACCTGGACAGCTGGCTACCGATCCATCAGTCGCTGATGGCGAAGGCCGAAAGCTCGATTGAAGTGTCGATTACCACAGGACTGGCCGCTGATCGTGCCGGCTGGGCTCTTGCCTCTGGCTACCAGGCGGCGCTGCGCATGCTGTTGCCCGCGCTGCCACGCGATGCGATGGTGGCCATGTGCATCAGCGAACAAGGCGGCAACAGCCCGAAGGCGATCGAGTCGACCTTGACGCGCGTCGCCGACGGTCAGCTGCTGCTGACCGGTTGCAAACGCTGGACGACACTCGGCCCGGCAAGCTCGATCCTGCTGGTCGCCGCGCGTGAAGTAAGCGAAGCCGCAGCACCGAAGGATCAACGCGCACGGATCAGACTGGTCCAGATCGCATCGGATACGCCCGGCGTCGTTCTTGAACAGATGCCGACACTGGCCTTCATTCCAGAAGTACCGCATGGGCAGCCACGCTTTGAAGCCGTCAAAGTCAGCGGTGATGCGCTCTTGCCGGGCGACGGCTACGATCGCTACGTGAAGCCATTCCGCAGTTGCGAGGATGTCCTGGTCAGTGCCGCGCTGCTGGCCTATCTGCTGAACCAGGCCCGCCTGCGGCAATGGCCGCACAACTGGTGCGAGCGCGCAATCAGTACACTGCTTTCCTTTGCCTCATTATCAACACTGGATCCGAGCGCACCGGCAACCCATCTGGCGCTGGCCGGCACGCTGGCGAGCACCGGCGTCCTGTACGAAGAGGCAAACGGGCTGTTTTCGGCTGGCGTGCAGGATGAGGCCGCGAAGCGCTGGACCCGTGACAGCGCCTTGCTCAAACTGGCAGGCCCGGTGCGCGATCAGCGCGCAACGCGGGCCTGGGAGCGGCTGCAACAGGGATCCTGAGCTGCGGTCTGGATCATGCCCCCGGCATCAAACACAACCGCAACCGGTTGCCAAACCGCCTGATTGCAGCTCGAGTTGTCAGCGCTTATTCGCCCGCCACCTTCAGCATGATCTTGCCGATGTGAGTCGACGACTCCATCAACGCATGCGCCGCCGCTGCCTCGTCAAGCTCGAACACCTGATGGATCACCGGCAGCATCCGGCTCTGTTCCAGATGCGGCCAAATCTTCGTGCGCAACTCATCCGCGAGCCGCGCCTTGTCAGCAGCCGGACGCGCGCGCAGCGTCGACCCGGTGTAGGTCAGCCGCTTGATCATCAAGGGCATCCAGTCGACATCGACCTTGGATGGCTGCAGAAAGGCGATCTGTACCAGTCGCCCCTCCAGCGCCAGGCAAGCCTTCGCCTTCTGCTCATTCCCGACTGTTGTGTAGACAGTGGCGCCCCAGGCCTTGGCCATCTGGATCGCCGTCAGACCGATGCCCGATGAGCCCCCATGCACCAGGAAGGTTTCACCCGGCTTGAGCATGCCGCGTTCGATCACATTCGTGAACACGGTGAAATAGGTTTCGGGCAGTGCGGCAGCTTGCAGCATCGACAGACCAGCCGGCACTGGCAGCACCTGACCCGCAGGAACTGCCACATATTCAGCGTAGCCGCCGCCATTGGTCAGTGCACAGACACGATCCCCAATCGAAAAGCCGACCACGCCTGATCCCACCGTGACAACCTCACCGGAGACTTCCAACCCGAGATACGGAGAAGCCCCCGGGGGCGGCGGATAGTTGCCGCTTCGCTGCAGCACATCCGGCCGATTGACACCGGCAAATGCGACTCTGATCAGCACCTCATCACTTTGCGGCTGAGGCAGCGGCCCGGAGACCGGCTGCAGCACAGACGGCGCACCGCCCTTGCCATGGTCGATGAATCGCATTGTGTCTGGAAGGGACATCTTGAAACTCCTTGAGGAATCGTTTTATGTTGTGATTGAAGTGCTGGGCCCAATGCCCGAAGACACTGGTCGTGAATCCGATGCCCGCGCCAGGCTGGGCGCAGGCGGGTCCACACAAGCCCGAATCGCGTGCGCCTCGGGGCCGCGCCGGATTCCAACGGTCTGCAAGACCGCAAGCCATAAAATCCCGGAGGATCGGCAGTGGGAACCTTACACAAGTTTGAAGCAGGCGGCTATTCGTTCCTGCAGGGCGGATTTCCTTATTCGGCAGGCGTTGTTGCATTACCTGGTTATGAGATCGTACGAGCCAGGTTCCATCGTCCTCCGACCATTTCCGATGGCCTCGCTGCAATCGAGGCTTGGCTGCGTGCAGCCGGCAGACCGCTGACAGCCCTGTGTGCGGCCGAACTACGCTCACCGACGCCGTTCAGCTTTGAGGGCTTCCGTGACTTCAACACCGGTTATGTTGCCGTGCTCGAGCGCTGGGGCCTCTATCGCAACGCGCTGAACCCGGTTGCGCGCAGCAATGTCTGCCCGCAATTCGACGCCCCAAGCGAGCCGGTCTTTCATGCGTTCTGCTTCACAGTGCCTGCTACCGGCACGACCGATTCAACCGGTGCGAGCGCGAAACCTGCCGCAACGATGCAGCCAACGGACTTCGTCGTAGCCGGCAGTGGTGAGTGGCCCGAGGATCAACCGTTCCCGCAGGGGATTGTCGCGCGCGGCGATCTGTCCGGGCAGGGGCTGGCCAGCAAAGTCGAGTACGTGCTCAGAACGATGCAAGAACGAACCGAGGGACTCGGCGGTCAATGGCAGCGACTGACCGCTGCGCAGGTCTACACGGTGCATGACTTCCATCCGCTGCTTGGCTCTCACTTTGCAGACGCCGGGCTGACGGCCAATGGCCTGAGCTGGCACGTGTGCCGCCCACCGATCATCGAACTCGAATTTGAAATGGATGTGCGCAGCGTCGGCGCTGAGCGGGTCTTGGACCTGGCGTAAGCCCGCGCACTCTCGGATTGGCAAGGATCTGAGGTCAGACAGGCCGTAGCGCGCTACAAGCCCAACCCGGCTGAACACGGCCCAGGCACTTCGGACCGGCGTAGCCGGTCCGGGCCAGCCGGTTCAGTTGCGTCGCGCAGCGAGACGCTCCTGCAAGGCGCCCAGAATTCCCTTGGGCATGTAGATGATGAACAGAATGAGCAACAGACCGTAGATCGTCGTATCGACGCCATGAATCTCATTGCCGATCAGGATGCGCAGGCCTTCTGACAGCACCAGCAGGAAGATCGCGCCAAAGGTCGGACCGAACATCACGAACATGCCGCCGGCAATCACGCCAAACACCATCTGCAGCGAAATGCCGATGCCGGATACGGTCTCGGGATTCACGTACAGCTGATATTGCGCATACAGAACGCCCCCGATGCAGGTCATCGCAGCCGACAGCAGCGTAATGGCCAACTTGGTCCGCCCGACATTGACGCCGATCGACGATGCGGCATCTTCGTCCTCGGCAATCGCCTGCATGGCAAGTCGCTTCATGCTCAGGTCAACCCGATGCCAGACATACAGCGCAGCGAGCCAGCAGGCCACCATGATGTAGAACCAGACAACCTTGTCTGAAAACTGCATCGCGCCCAGCGATACGGTTGAGCCCTCAACAAAGGCGCTCTTGGGAGTAATGCCCAGCGAGCCCCCGGTCTGCTCCCGCAGCCCGACGATGACCAGTCGAACCACTTCGGTCAGCGCGAGCGTGACCAGTGCGAAGTAATGCCCGACAATTCTGAACTTGAAACACGGGTAACCGATCACGAAGGCTAGTACCAGCGTAATCGCGACCGCAACAAAGAGGCCGATCCAAGGCGAGATCCCGTAAAGGTTCCACAGCAGAACGACGGTGTAGGCTCCGATTCCCAGGAAGGCACCGTGGCCCAGGCTGACCAGACCGAGGCGGCCCATGATCGACCAGCTCGTGTAGATGAAGGCCCACAACAGACCGGTCACCATCAGATGCAACGGATACTTGCCAACTCCGGTCAGCGGCAAAGCCAGCAGAACGGCCAACAGGATGATCGCGACGATGCGTGAATTCATGTCGGTTACTCCGCTATCGACGCTTGGACAGAAGCCCCTCGGGCTTCCAGAACATCATCACGATGAAGAAGACGAAGGCGAGCACGTAGCCCCACTCAAGCTGGAAGAAAAATCCGCCGACCGAGATGAACTGTGCGAACACAAAGGCCGCAATGAAGCCACCAATCAGGTTGCCAAGCCCGCCGAGCACGCAGACCATGAAAATGATCGGCCCGAATGACAATCCGATTGCCGGATGCACGTCGTACTGCAGGACAAGCAGGCAGGCGGCCAGACCAGCCATCGCCCCCCCCATGGCCGAAGTCATCAGGTAGATTCGTGACGGGTTGACTCCCATCAGCGGCATGATTGTTCGATCCTGGCTGATCGCCCGGATTGCAGTCCCGAGATAGGTGCGGGACAGGAACAGATAGGTGGCCCCGATTGCCAGTGCAGCAACGCCGAAAGCGATCAATCGCGCAAGCGAAAAGCTCAGCTCTCCGACGCTGACGCTGGGCAGTCGAATCCCGAGATTGCGAAATTCCACACCGAAGATCACCGTGGCAAAGGCCTGCAGGAAGAACAGCACGCCGCCGGTCACAAGCAGCTGATTAATTGGCTCAGCTGAAAGGACCGGACGAATCACGAACTGGTGCAAGATCGCCCCCAGAACCGCCACCGCGAGTACACCGGCCGGGAATGCGATCCACAGGGAAACCCCCGCCTCGACGTGCAGCCACCAAATCGCATACATGCCGCACATGATCAGCTCGGCGTAGCAGATCCAGACAACGTCGATTACCCCAAATACAAGATTCAGACCGAGCGCAAGCAACGCGAGCAGTCCACCAAGCAGCAGCCCATTGAGGGCCGCTTCGAGAAAGAAGATGTCGAAGATCTGATCCATCCCGCCCTCTTATGCAATGCCCAGGTAGGCGCGGCGAATTTCATCGCTGGCCAGGAGTTCTGCAGCCGGTCCGCTCATTCGAATCCGTCCTGTCTCGAGAAGATAGGCACGGTCAACAATCTTCAGCACCTGCTGAATATTCTGTTCAACAATCAGTACCGTGTAGCCCTCGGCCCGTATTCGCTTGACCAATTCGAAGATCGACTGCACCACGACCGGTGCGAGACCGGCGGAGGGCTCGTCCAGCAGCAGCAACTTCGGGCCTGACATCAATGCGCGGCCAATCGCACACATCTGCTGCTCACCACCGGACATCGTGCCGGCCAACTGCAGCCGCCGCTCCTTCATCCGCGGAAACAGTGAATAGACAAACTCAAGGCGGGACTTGAACTCGGCACGGGCACTCGGAATGAAGGCGCCCATCAGCAGATTTTCCTCAACCGTCAGGCGAGGAAACAACCGTCTGCCTTCAGGGACCTGAGCGATCCCGAGCGAAATCACGTCATGGGCCGGGATCTCGTTATAGCGAGCCCCTTCCATCGACAATTCGCCGCTTGTGACCGGGATCAGCTTGGAGATCGCGCGCAACAGCGTGGTCTTGCCGGCACCGTTCGGACCAATCACGGCGATTGCCTCACCCGCATCAACGGTCAGCGACACATCGAACAGGGCCTGGAATGTGCCGTACCCTGCGGAGACATTTTCGAGCTTGAGCATCGCAGTCATGAACTTGCCTGCCCGTCAGAAGTTTGCGCGTCACGGGCCATGACCTGCTGTTGAACCGTGCTTGCGTCAGAGCCCAGGTAGACCTCGACGACGCGGGGATCATGAGTCACCTCAGCCGGGGAGCCCTGTGCGATGAGCTCTCCGTGGTCCAGCACCAGGCAGCGGTCGATGACTTTCATCAACACGCCCATGATGTGCTCGACCCAGATGATCGTGATTCCTCGCTCATCTCGGATTCGCTTGAGCATCTGGGCGGCCTGATCCATTTCGGTTTCGTCCAACCCCCCCAGACTCTCATCCGCGAGCAGAACCTTCGGCCGGGTGGCCAATGCACGCGCCATCTCGAGCTTTTTCAGACCGGCTGCCCCCAGGCCATCGACGGAGGCCGACGGATCCGTGGGCAAGCCGATCAAGTCAAGTGCCTCCTGCGCGTTGCGCAACGCCTGACCTCGAGTCACCGGCTCGGACGCTCCATAGAAAGCCGCAAGCGATGCGTTCTCAAGGATCGAGAGCTTGCGAAACGGCCTGGGGATCTGGAAGGTTCGAGCCAGACCAAGCTTGCAGACTTCGTGCGGCGGCAAGCCACCGATTTCGCGCCCGTCAAGCCTGATCGAGCCAGAAGTTGGCAAATACAGACCGGCAATCACGTTGAACGTGGTGCTTTTACCCGAGCCGTTCGGCCCGATGAGGCCGAGGATCTCACCCTTTTGAAGCTCGAAAGAGACTTCATTAACCGCGGTAAAACCCCCGAACTTCTTGGTCAGTCGATCGACGCTCAGCATGTTCGCGACGATCCCTGACCCCCGCAACGCGGGCACTCGCTCTCAAGCATCGGATGCTCCCGAAAAGCCTTGGCTAACTTATTTAGCGTAAGCGTGGCCCTTTGGCAGGGGCAACACGGGATCCTTGGTCTTAATTGCAGACGGCCAAACGATGTAGGTTTCTTTGGAGTTGTACTGCATCACAACCGGAGATGAACGCTGATTCTGGCCAGCCATCTTGTGACCCTGCGGGAAGAACTTCACGCCATAGCCCTGGATGGTGCCACCAACAGGGATATCGGTCTCGAGCGATGCTTTACGCAGGGCCTCCGGATCGATTCCGCCGTGTTTCTTGATTGCACGCGGCAGAACGTCGGTAAAGAAGATCCATGACTGATTGAAACCCATTGAAAGATGCGGGGGCACTTCGGCGGCCTTCACATCAGCCTTGTATCGCTTGACCATCTCCTTGGTGATATCGCCAAGGCCCGCTGCCAGCGTCTTCGGGTCGAGCAGCTGCGCGGCAACCGGGTCAACGTTGTAGATGAAGTTGGCATCATCCTTGAACGCGCTGTACAGCTTGTCGAACTGACCGTAGCCTGCGCCGTGTCCAATCAGCGCCGACCACTTCAGACCCTGCTCACGTGCCTGGCGAAGGAACAGCGTGATGTCCGGGTTGTAGCCAGTGTGCAGGATCACATCGGCCCGAGCGCGCTTGAGCTTGGTGATCATCGGCGAAAGATCCGGCGCGGTGGCCGCATAACCTTCCTTGAGCACCACCTGCATGCCGTAGCCCTTGCAGGCAGCATCATTACCCGACGCAACCCCCGACCCATACGGCCCATCTTCGTGGATGATTGCCACGCGCAGATCCTTGGGCTCCTTGCCAAGCTTTGCTTTAGCCTGTTCTTTCAGGAACGTGCAGGACGCCTCTCCGAACTGATCAGAGTGCACCTGGGCACGAAACACGTACTTGAGGTTCTTGTCCTTGAACACGCTGGAGGCGACACAAACGTTCGCCCACATGAAGCGTTTTGCCTGATCGACCTTCTGCGCCATCGGGACGCAATGCGCCGAGGAGAAGACCCCCATGATCAGGTCAACCTTTTCCTGGTTCAGCAGTCGCTCAGCCTCGTTGATTGCGACTTCCGCCTTGCTCTGAGCATCGGCAAAGACCGCCTTGATCTTGTAACCCTCGACGCCGCCGCGTTCGTTGATCATGTCGATCGCGTACTTTGTACCGTAATTGGCAGCGGCAGAACCGCCTGCTGCAAACGGTCCGGTGATATCGAAAATCACGCCGATCTTAATTTCCTTGCTCTGCGCAAGAACGGAACTCGCAGCAAGTGCGAGCGCAACTGCAGCTATGGAACGTCGCATCGTCAGCCTCCCTTGGCCTTTTGTTCTGGATCGGATCATCTGCGGATCCGTGTGAACGGGTACCCCCGTCGTTAGGGCACTGTAAGGGAAGCCATCCAGTCAGTGCAAGCATTCGCTGCGCTGAACGGGACACAGAGTGGAATCGAGTCGCAGCTCAATGGCAGCGGATCTGCGACTCATCGCCGCTGCCAACTCCATCGATCAGCTGCAAACCTGGCTGCACAAGCAGCCACTGACCGCAGGGGCATACGCCGCCTGGAGCAATCAGCGTCGCGCCACCTGGAGCAACTGATCACGCAGCCAGACATGCTCGGGGCGGGCATCCTGCCGCCGGTGCCAGACCATGTCGACATGCACCTCGGGCATCGACATCGGCAAAGGTCGCTGGGCAAGTCGCGTGCCGAATCCACTGGCGGCCAGAAAGTGGCGCGGCAGCACGGTCAGCAGATCGGAGCGCATCACCACCTGGCCGGCAGTGAAAAACTGGTTGACGGTGAGCACAACACGCCGCGAACGACCAAATTCGGCCAGCGCCTCATCGACAAATCCGTAAGGGCGCCCGGAAAAGCTCACCAGCAGATGCCGCGCCGCGCAGTAGTCATCCAGAGAAAGACGATTTTTAGAGAGCGGATGATCGCGTCGCATCACGCAAACATAGTGACTGCTGTAGAGCCGCTCGTGCCCGAAGTTCTCCGGCTCGCCTTCCTGCATCGCGGCCAACACAAGGGCCGCCATCACCGCCGGGAAATGCCCGAGCGCCATGTCGATCTGAGAGGTCTCGAGCAGCTCGCGCGGGTCACGCGTGGTCAGCGGCAGCACCCGCAAGGTGATCCCAGGCGCATCGCGTTCAATACGACTGAGCAGAGGAGGGGTCAGCAACGCTGCGGTCGCATCAGCCATCGCCAGCACGAAGGTTGCCCGTGAATTCGCAGGATCAAACTCGGACGGAGCGATGACAGCACGCAGCTGCGAGAGTGCGTCACGCACCGAGGGCCAGATCGAACGGGCCAGCGGAGTCGGCTCGACGCCGTAGCCGCTGCGCACGAACAGCGGGTCACCCAACGAGTCGCGCAAGCGTTTGAGCGCATTACTGACCGCCGGTTGGGTCATGGCCAGCGTATTGGCCGCCCGAGTCAGATTGCCCTCGGCCATCACTTCATCAAAAACGCGCAGCAGATTCAGGTCGAGGGTACGAAAGTTCATTGCTGGCACCTCCTCCAATCATCATGAACGTGAATATCACTCATGATAAACATCAATTGGAAAAATATTCACAAACGCGCAAAATACGCTTCACAAATACATAACTCCTCTCCTCCTCATTTTCAGGACTCAACATCATGGCAACACATATTCAATCCCATACCGGTTTCGGAATCGAGCTCGGCTCGCTGATCGGCCGTATCGCCTCATCGATCGGTCAGGGTCTGGCCAAGGCCTTCTCAGCCATCAAAGCCAGCCGCGAGGCGCAGGTTCTGGCCGAGATCGAACGCTACGACCACCGCCTGGCCGATGAGATCCGTGCGGCAGCCCTGCGCGATCTGACCAAGCAGTAAGCAACGAATTCGCCGCACGCGCGCCGATAGCGCGACGGCACCAGCGTCTCCTCCACCGCCTCCATGGTGGATTAAGCCCGAGATCCAAGGTCTCGGGCTTTTTTTTGCCCGTTTGAACAACGGCATCTGGGCTTGAGCGTCAGCTAAGATCGCAGGATGAGCACGCCTTTCAGAAAGCACAATGGCCAGACCGGGGCGCCGACGGGCCGCCAGACGCCCGACCATGCCGAGCGTCTTGTGCAGGCAGCCCTGAAACTTTGCGGCCAGGTCAATGCACTTCGTTTCGCACAGCCCGTTGCACATGTTTACAACCCCTTGGACTATGCCTGGGTCAGTCATGAGCAATATCTGCGTCGCTATGGCCAGGGCCGCAAGCGGGTTGTCTTGCTGGGGATGAACCCAGGGCCTTTCGGGATGATGCAGACCGGTGTTCCATTTGGCGAAGTCGCGGCAGTCCGCCACTGGATGGGCATCGAAGCCGGCATCGACCCGCCTGCCGCGGAACACCCGAAACGCCGGATCGAAGGCTTCGCCTGCACCCGATCGGAGGTCAGTGGTCGACGCCTGTGGGGTTGGGCGGCCGAACGCTTTGGCACGGCCGACGCCTTCTTTTCTGAATGCTTCGTGCTGAATTTCTGTCCGCTTGTCTTTCTGGAAGCCAGCGGGCGCAACCGTACGCCGGATCAGCTCCCGGCGGCCGAGAGCGGACCGCTCAATACGGTTTGCGATGAGCACCTGCGCGAAGCGATTGCGGCCACCGAGCCTGAATGGGCGATCGGCATCGGCGGCTTTGCCGCAAAACGCCTGCAGAGTGCACTGGGCAAGGACAGCGGCGTGCGCATCGCACAGATCCTGCATCCAAGCCCGGCCTCCCCGGCTGCAAACCGCGGCTGGAGCGAGGCGGTCAACCGCACGCTCTCGGAGCTGAACATTTTCGATTGAACCTGGAGAACACCTGATGCTGAACATTCCCGGTCTGCAGTTCGACCTCGGTGAGGACATCGCCATGCTGCGCGATTCGCTGCAGCAGTTTGTTGCCGCAGAGATCACTCCGCGTGCCGGCGAGATCGACCGAACCGACCAGTTCCCGATGGATCTGTGGCGCAAGCTCGGTGAAATGGGTGTGCTCGGCGTCACGGTCGGCGAGGAATACGGCGGTGCAGGCCTGGGCTACCTGGCGCACATCGTGGCGATGGAGGAGATCTCACGCGGATCAGCTTCGGTCGGCTTGTCCTATGGTGCGCACTCGAATCTTTGCGTCAACCAGATCTATCGCAACGGCACCGAGGAGCAGAAACGCAAATACCTGCCCAAGTTGATCAGCGGCGAATACGTCGGCGCGCTGGCGATGTCCGAACCGAATGCCGGCTCCGATGTGGTCTCGATGAAACTGCGTGCCGATTTCCGCGGCGATCACTGGGTCCTGAACGGCAGCAAGATGTGGATCACGAATGGCCCGGATGCCGATGTCATGGTCATCTACGCAAAAAACGACCTGGAGGCCGGCCCGCGCGGCATCACAGCCTTTCTCGTCGAGAAAAACTTCAAAGGCTTCTCGGTGGCGCAGAAGCTCGACAAGATGGGCATGCGCGGCAGCCATACCG
Source organism: Quisquiliibacterium sp. (assembly GCA_030830765.1). Taxonomy (GTDB): domain Bacteria; phylum Pseudomonadota; class Gammaproteobacteria; order Burkholderiales; family Burkholderiaceae_E; genus Quisquiliibacterium. The sequence goes on along the minus strand of JAURMJ010000229.1, from coordinate 2,179 downwards.
GCGAGCTTGTCTTCCAGGATTGCGTCGTGCCGGCCGAGAACGTGCTCGGGGGTTTGGGCAACGGCGTCAAGGTGCTGATGAGCGGACTCGACTTTGAGCGGGCCGTGCTCTCCGGCGGACCGCTGGGCATCATGTCGGCCTGCATGGACGTCACCGTGCCGTATGTGCATGAGCGCAAGCAGTTCGGCCAGCCGATCGGCGAATTTCAGCTGATGCAGGGCAAACTGGCCGACATGTATACGACGATGATGGCCTGCCGTGCCTATGTGTATGAGGTGGGCCGCCAGTGCGATCGCAGCCGCGAAGGTCTGGTCGATGTACGCACACTGCGCAAGGATGCGGCTGGCGCCATTCTTTACAGCGCCGAGAAGGCAACCTGGATGGCCGGGGAGGCGATCCAGTGTCTGGGCGGCAATGGCTATATCAACGATTACCCAGCCGGACGCCTCTGGCGCGATGCCAAGCTGTACGAGATCGGTGCCGGTACGTCGGAAATCCGTCGCATGCTGATCGGCCGTGAACTCTATTCAGAAACGATGTGACCCAGCGGATGGGACCCAGCGGATGTGACCCAGCGCGGGTCATCCATCAACGGCACCTGAAACCATGTCCTCTTCCCGGCCGGGAAAACCCGGCCTGAAAAATTTTTTCTGGAGATTTTCTGATGAGTGATCCCATCGTCATCGCGTCGGCAGCTCGGACTCCGATCGGCGGCATGCTCGGCGACTTTTCCGGGTTGGCCGCTCATGAACTGGGCGCAGTCGCAATCCGCGCCGCGGTTGAGCGGGCCGGCATCGACGGCGCACAGGTCGGCGAAGTACTGTTCGGCAACTGTCTGATGGCTGGCCAGGGCCAGGCCCCGGCGCGTCAGGCCACGCTGGGTGCGGGCCTTCCGCAATCGGCTGGAGCCGTCACGCTTTCCAAGATGTGCGGCTCGGGCTTGAAGGCCGTGATGTTTGCCCATGACATGCTCAGCTGCGGCAGCCACGAGGTGATGATTGCCGGCGGCATGGAGAGCATGACCAATGCCCCGCACCTGCTGCTGAACGCGCGCAAGGGCTATCGCTACGGTGCGACGACGATGTTCGATCACATGGCGATGGACGGTCTGGAGGATGCCTACGAACGCGGCGAGGCAATGGGGGTGTTCGCCGAGAGCTGCGCAGCGAAGTACGAATTCACACGCGAGGCGCAGGACCAGTTCGCGATCACCTCAACAGAGCGCGCACTGGCGGCCAACAAGGACGGCAGCTTCGACTGGGAGATTGCCCCAGTCACCGTCAAGGGCAGGAACGGTAATCTGCAGATCGACAAGGACGAACAGCCGTTCAAGGCCCGCATCGACAAGATTCCGACCCTGCGCCCGGCCTTCGTCAAGGATGGCACCATCACCGCGGCCAACGCCTCATCCATTTCGGACGGCGCTGCGGCACTTGTGCTGATGCGTGCCTCGACGGCCGACAAGCAGGGCATCCAGCCGATCGCGCGCATCGTTGCACACAGCACGCATGCGCAGGCCCCGGAGTGGTTTGCGACGGCCCCGGCCGGTGCAATCGAAAAGGTGCTGGCCAAATCCGGCTGGCAAACGAAGGATGTCGACCTGTGGGAAGTCAATGAGGCCTTTGCCGCCGTCACGATGGCCGCAATGAAGGAATACGGTCTGCCGCACGATATCGTCAACATCCATGGCGGCGCCTGCGCACTGGGTCATCCGATCGGCGCTTCGGGTGCGCGGATCCTGGTCACGCTGCTGGGCGCCCTGCGCAAGACCGGCGGCCGGCGCGGACTGGCCAGCCTGTGCATCGGTGGCGGCGAAGCCGTTGCAGTCACTGTGGAGATGCTCTAAGTGCCGACCGCCCTGATCATTGGCGCCTCAAGAGGCCTCGGATTCGAATTCGCGCGCCAGTACCTGTCGCAAGGCTGGACGGTCCATGCCACGCATCGCAGTGAGGATGACCGCATCCGTCTGCGCGATCTGGGTGCGGTTGCCCCCACCGTGGTTGCCGCTCCCGAGCCACTTGAAATCAAACCTGAGACAGGAGAACCGGAATCCACACCTTCCACTTTGGAAGGTGCCGCGCCCTCAGGCGAAGCATCTGATAAAAGCACCGAGCCCAAGGACGTATCCGAAGACAAGGCGCCGCAAGAGCCTGAAAAGGACGCAAAATCCGAGTAAATG
>JAURMJ010000228.1 GCA_030830765.1 Quisquiliibacterium sp. | reverse complement strand
TCAACGCCGGCGCCGACAAGATTTCAATCAATACCGCTGGCATCCAGAACCCTGATCTGATCGGTGAGTCGAGTGCGCGGTTTGGTTCACAGTGCATCGTCGTGGCCATTGATGCCAAGGCCAAGCCTGGTGGGGGCTGGGAGGTGTTCACGCACGGCGGCCGTCATGCGACGGGCCTGGATGCAATCGCATGGGCCCGTCGTGTCGAACAACTCGGTGCGGGTGAAATCCTGCTCACCAGCATGGATCGTGACGGGACGCGCCAGGGCTTTGATCTTGATCTGACCCGGGAAGTCAGCGATGCAGTCGGGATTCCGGTGATTGCTTCCGGAGGGGTTGGCAACCTGCAGCATTTGGCCGATGGCGTCACGCTTGGACGCGCCGATGCAGTGCTGGCCGCGAGCATCTTTCATTTTGGCGAATTCACGGTCCGCCAGGCTAAGGAATACATGGCGTCGCAGGGCATTGCGGTGCGTCTGGACTGGCAGCGGGGGTGAACATGGCAGAACAGACATCCGCCTCCGGCACGATTTCCAGCAACCTGTCTGGTCAATGGCTTGATGCTGTGCGCTGGGATGCAGCCGGGCTTGTGACCGCGATTGCGCAGGAGGTCGGCACAGACCGGATTCTGATGGTTGCCTGGATGAATCGGGAGGCGCTCGCTGAGACCGCGGCCACGGGGCGTGCCGTTTACTGGTCCCGATCGCGCGGGCGATTGTGGCGAAAGGGGGAGGAGTCCGGGCATGCACAGCGTGTCCGGGAAATGCGCCTCGATTGCGACGGTGATGTGATACTTCTCAGGGTTGAACAGGAAGGCGGAATTGCCTGCCATACCGGACGGCATTCATGTTTTTTCAGCCGCCTTGAAGACGGACGCTGGGTTGCAGTTGATCCTGTGCTTCGTGACCCGGAAACCATCTACAAATGACAGGATTTCACGCATGAGCAGTGGAAACGACACGCTGGCCCGTCTCGCTGAGGTCGTCGAGTCCCGACGCACTGCCGACCCCGAAAAATCCTATGTCGCACGCCTTTTTTCAAAGGGGCAGGATGCGGTCCTGAAGAAGATCGGCGAGGAAGCCACCGAGACCGTGATGGCCGCCAAGGACGGCGTGCCTCAGAAGATCGTGTACGAGACTGCTGATCTGTGGTTTCACTGTCTGATCATGCTCGCCCAGCATGGTCTTCATCCGTCGGATGTGCTGGCTGAGCTCGAACGCCGGGAGGGTCTTTCCGGAATTGAGGAGAAGGCATTGCGCAAGGCGGTGGCCCGTGAGGGCGACGAATCGGCGGACATCTGAACTGAATCGATGTGGATGGCGCTCGTTGCAGCAGGCGCTCATCGCGTAGTCGGTTCAGAGACAAGCAACAAGGAGCGTTCTAACGATGACCCAGAAGCACGACTGCATCTTCTGCAAGATCGCCCGCGGCGAGATTCCCAGCAAAAAGGTGTACGAAGATGATGAGATCATCGCCTTTCATGACATCAATCCGTCGGCGCCGATCCATTTCCTGATCATCCCCAAGACTCACGTCGAGAATCTCTATGATGCTGATCTCGCCCATCAGCAGGTGCTGGGCAAAATCATGGGGATGGCCGGTCAGCTTGCCCGTGAACAGGGGGCGACCGATGGCTTCAGGGTCATTGTCAACAACGGCAGGGTTGGGCGGCAGGAGGTGTATCATCTGCACATCCATGTGCTTGGCGGTCCGGACCCTCTCGGGACCGGGATGAACCGGCAGCACTAGAAACAAGGACGGCGTGGCGCTAACGTGCCGCGGTAGGCAGGAGACAACAATGGGTTCTTTCAGTATCTGGCACTGGTTGATTGTTCTGATCATCATCATGCTGGTGTGCGGCACCAAGAAACTGCGCAATATCGGCTCGGATCTCGGTGGCGCGGTCAAGGGATTCAAGCAAGGCATTAAAGACGGGGCCGCAGAGGGAGAGTCGAAGCCGTCCGACTCAGAGTCCAAGCCTGCCCGCACCATTGACGTAGAGGCCAAGGAAAAGAGCTGATCAGCTGATCAGCTCCGCCCTTTGAGCGTCGAGCGGCCCCAAGCGGCCGCTCGATTCACTTCTAGGGCAGCGCATCGCTGTAAGCCTTATTTCAAATGTTCGATTTCGGTTTTTCTGAGCTAGCGGTTGTGGCGGTGATTGGGCTGATCGTGCTCGGGCCTGAGCGTTTGCCGCGTGTTGCCAAGCAGGCCGGGCAGTGGCTGGGCAAACTGCAGCGGTATGTCAGCGATGTGAAATCGGACATCAACCGGCAGATGGAGCTCGATGAGCTTCGCAAGCTGCAGACCGAGGTCAAGGATGCCGCCAGCAATCTGGAAAGCTCGTTCCGCTCGTCGGTTGACGAGGCGCAGTCGGAACTCGATTCGCTCTCAAGCTCAATGAATTCGATCGGCACTTCCACCCGGGGCGATGAGCCCTCTACCGACTGGGATAAGGTCTACGAATTGCGACGCACCCGGGAAAAAATCGTTGAGCGCCGCCAGGAGCGCGACAAGACTTTGGGCAGGAAAGTGCCCAAGCGTCGCTGACTGGTCGCCCAGTCCTATTTGCCATGAGCCAGGAAGAAAGTTTCGTTTCGCACCTTGTTGAGCTGCGTGATCGGATGATCCGGGCGCTGCTGATGGTGCTCGTGCTGTTTGTGGTCTGCTTCTATTTCTCCGGCGAGATCATGAAGTTCCTCTCGCAGCCCCTGTACGAGGCGCTGCCTGCAGGATCGAGGCCGATCTTCACAGATCAGGCCGGCGCATTCTTCACCTTGACCAAGGTTGCCTTTCTGACCGCCGTGCTGTTTTCCCTGCCCTGGATTCTTTATCAGGCCTGGGCCTTTGTCGCGCCGGGTCTTTACGAGCATGAAAAGAAGTTTGCGTTGCCGCTGATCTTCTCCAGTGTCTTCTTTATGGTGGTCGGGATCGGCTTTGCCTACCTCTTTGTGCTGCCGGCGGCCTACAAGTTCTTCATCTCAATGTCGGCGCGTACCGGCGCCGAGACCTTGCAGGATCTGCAGAAGTACTGGGACTTTACGTTGGCGATCTTCTTCGGTTTCGGGCTCACCTTCGAGGTGCCGGTTGTCGAGATGCTGCTTGTCAAACTGGGCTTTGTCACTGTTGAGCAGTTACGCCAGGCGCGTCGTTACGTGATCGTCGGTGCGTTCGTTGTCGCAGCAATCCTGACTCCGCCCGATGTGATCTCCCAGTTCATGCTTGCGGTGCCCTTGTGCCTGCTCTACGAGCTGGGCATTTTCATGGCCGGTTTCCTGAAAGCGCGCAGCCGCAATCCGGACAGTGAGCAAGAAGAATCTGCGACCCCTGATCGCTGATTGCCGGTCACACGGGGTCGTCTGGCAACGCTAATCGCGCGACATGCCCCGCGCCGAGGCAGATCAACTTCAGTTCTGGCGAGCCGGTTTAGGTCGTTTGCCGACAACGATGTTCAGGTCAATCCGGCGCTCGCCCCGCATGAACCGGAAGCGGGCGCTGTTCCCGGGTTTGAGCTGAGCAATGAGATTGAGCATGGCAGCCGTGTTCGGGACTGCCTGACCTTCGACCTCATACAGAATGTCCCCGATCTTGACGCCGGCCCTGTCCGCCGGGCCGCCGCGCATCACGCCCGCAATGATTGCCCCGTCGTTGCGAACCAGTCTGAACGCATCGGCTAGTTCCGGCGTGACATCCTGCGGTTCCACGCCGATATAACCGCGAGTCACGCTGCCAGTGGCTACGATCTGCTCGAGCACGAGCCGAGCGGTGGAGACCGGAATCGCAAACCCGATACCCATCGAGCCGCCACTGCGTGAGTAGATCGCCGTATTGATTCCCAGCAGGCGGCCCTGGGTGTCGACCAGGGCGCCACCAGAATTACCGGGATTGATGGCCGCATCGGTCTGAATGAAGTTTTCAAAAGTGTTGATACCAAGCTGGTTGCGGCCTAGCGCACTGACGATGCCCATCGTGACCGTCTGGCCGACACCAAACGGGTTTCCGATGGCGAGCACTACATCGCCGATACTGGCCTGCTTGTCATCCCCGAAGCTGATGACCGGCAGATTGCGCTGAGAGATCCGCAGGACGGCCAGATCGGTGTCCGGATCCGACCCGACAAGTCTGGCTTTGGCACGCCGACCGTCTGCCAGAAGCACCTCGATTTCATCCGGAGATTCGACGACATGATGGTTGGTCAGAATCAGGCCGTCTGCCGATACGAGAACTCCCGAGCCAAGACTCGAAGTCTGCTGGCTCTGGGAGAATTGCTCGCCGAAGAAGCGCCGGAACAACGGGTCGTTGAAAAGTGGATGATCGGGTGCGACGCGCACCTCCTTGGTCGTGAAGATATTGACCACTGCCGGCGTTGCCGACCGGGCCGCCTGGGCATATGACAGAATCGCCCCAGTCGCCTCGCGTGCCGTCGACTGCGGTTCGCGCTGCAAAGTCGGGCCGGGCGGTGCAAGCGGCGTCGGAGTGGTCGGCACATCGTCTCCGGGCAGCCATTCCGGCCGGATTGTCGAGACAATGAACAGCAATGCCAGGCCAATCGTGACCGCTTGCGCGAACGTCAGCCAAAGGGTTCGGAACATGGAAAAACTCGGGAAATCTGCCAACGGAGTAAAACGCTCGACTCGCAACAGGCGTGTCGACATTGGGCGCGAACAGTTGACCGGTTTTCTGGATCAGGTGCTTGAGTCCGCGCGCTTTACTGATTATTGCCCAAACGGATTGCAGGTGGAAGGCAGAGCCCGGATTGCAAAGGTGGTTTCCGGGGTTACCGCCAGCGCAGCCTTGATCCGCGCCGCAGCCGCTGCCGGTGCAGATGCAGTGCTCGTGCATCACGGTTACTTTTGGCGCGGCGAGGACCCACGGCTGCTCGGAACGCGGCGTGAACGCATCCGCCTGTTGATCGAAAATGACCTGAATCTGATTGCCTACCATCTGCCCCTCGATGCCCATCCGACGCTTGGAAATAACGCGCAGCTTGCCAACGTGCTCGGCTTAACGGTCGATGGGCGTTTCGGCCGCGACCTGCTGGGATTCTGGTGTGATCCGGTCAAGCCACTGTCTGCAGCAGGCCTCGGCGGACTGCTCAAGCGGCGCTTAGGGCGGACGCCCATGGTCGTGGGAGCCTGCGCGGATCCGATTACCCGCATTGCCTGGTGCACCGGAGCCGCCCAGGACATGATTGAACAGGCGGTTGCCGTTGGCGCGCAGGCCTTCATCAGCGGGGAAATTTCCGAGCGGATCACACACTACGCCAGAGAGGCCGGAGTGATTTATCTGGCGGCTGGCCATCATGCGACAGAGCGTTTCGGTGTGCAGGCCCTCGGTGCGCATCTTGCGGCCGAGTTCGGAATCGAACATGAGTTCATCGATGATCCGAATCCGGTCTGAGATCCGAGCCGCAAACTGAACAAGCCAGGCTGGACGAGCTCTCCTGCGACCGAGCCCGCGCTGCTCAGGTGCGGGTCTTCAAGATATCCCGGATTTCGGCGAGCAGGATTTCTGTCGGCGGGGGTGCAGCAGGCGCGGGAGGCTGAGCCGGCTCCTGGTCTCGCCAGCGGTTCAGCGCCTTGACCATCATGAAGATGACAAAGGCCAGCAGGATGAAGTTGATCGTGATCGTGATGAAGTTGCCATAGGCGAAAACAGG
>JAURMJ010000027.1 GCA_030830765.1 Quisquiliibacterium sp. | reverse complement strand
GTGCTCGGCCCAAACGGTGAATAGGCCGAGCCCGCCGTCGAGCAGCCACTGGAAGATGACCGTCACCACGACAGTTGGAAGCAGGTAGGGCAGCACCGTGATGCCACGCACCACCGGTCGACCGGGGAATGGCTGATCGAGCAGCAGTGCAAAGAGCACGCCCAGCACCACCTGTGCGGCGATGGTCGTGATGGCGAACAGCAGGCCGATGCCAAAGGCATGCCAGAAGGTCGGGGCCGACAGAATGCGCGTGTAATTGGCCAGACCGACCCATGTTTGCGCTGAAATGAACGACTCGGCCTGGTACAGGCTGAGCCGAACCGCGTCCAGCACCGGCACGAGGATCAATAACAACGTTGTGCTGACGCCCGCGACGAAGGCCAACAGCAGCGCGCGGTCGCTGAAGGTTCTGATTCTTTTCATGGGTGCAGCCTCGGTAGGCATGCCAGCGCTGGGCTGGCATGCGGAACTAAAAGCGGTCTTACAAGACCGCGCGGTACTTCTTCGCCATGATGTCCACTGCTTCGGCGGCAGGCATGTCTTTGAGCAAACGGTTCTGGATCGCTTCGCTGATCGCAAAAGTCTCGAACATCTTGCCGGGCCGCAAGTCAATCCTTGGACCTTCAGTGTCGATGGATCGAATGATTACGTCCTTATTCGAGAGGATGCCCCGCATGAACTCGACCAATTCGGCGTGTTTTTCGATCAGCGGATGAGCGCGCCAGCGCGCGTCTTCATACACATCGAGGCGCGGCGGCTGGAAATGCAGTGGCGCCGAGTGCAGGAAGTTGATGTAGTGGCGCTCGGTAAACCACTCCATGAACTTGTAGGCCTCGTCGCGCATCGGTGTGTTTAGCAGAACCCATCCATCGGATGCATGGTTGACTGCCTGCGCCTTGCCCGCGCTGTCCGGGTACATGAAAAAACCGGTCTTGCCTGCCAAGTCGGGCGCGCGATCCTCCAGAACCTCCATCAGGCGACCGGCGTATGGGGCATGCGCGATTTGCCCGCCGGAATACTGGCCAAGCACGGTGCCAAACAGCGCTTGCGTCATGCCGGGCGGCATTGAGGGCTGCAGCTTCTTCATGAAATCGAGGTAGCGGATCATGCGGGGTTTCATGTCGGCGTTGTCGATCAACAGCTTGAAGTTATCGTCGAGCATCTTCAAGCCATCGGCCCACAGATAGCCGATCGACATCCACTGCGTGGCCGAATTCGCGCCCAGTGGATGGCCCACACCGAACTTCCCGCCTTCGGTGAGCGCCTTGCAGTTCTCGGCCATTTGCTCAAAGGTGGTTGGCACCTTCAGCCCTTTTTGCTGGTACAGGTCTTTACGGTAGTACATCCAGCAGAAGTTGTAATCGTACGGGTACCAGTAGTGCTCGCCCTTGACTGGGAACAGAATGCGCGGCCCCCACTTGGATTTTTCGATTAGCTTGGTCATCGGTACCAGCTTGCCGGCCTCAGCCAGTATCAGCATGTGGCCGGCAAAAGCCAGTGTTCCGATGTCGTAGGGAGTTCCGCTGGAGAGCGACGCCTGTAACTTGCTGTAGGCGTCGTCGGGCGGCACGGTGTCGACCACTACCTTGACACCGGTCTGTTTCTCGTACTCGGCTGCTGCCACACGCAAGGCCCGCACCGATTCCCGACTCGGTTCGGCGTTCAGAAAGCGAATGGTCTTGGTCTGGGCATGAACGGCCGGGGCACCGAGCGCCATCAGCGCCGCGCCGGTGGCGGCCGTCGTGATCACGCGCCGCCGCGAAAATGTGTCCGTGGTTGCGCTGGGGGGAATCAACGCCTTGCTGCTGTCTTGCTCTGCCATGTCTGTCTCCAGTTGGTTATGTAATTCTCGGCTTCCTCATTCGAGGGCTCTGAGGGGGATGCTCATTGCGGCGGCGACAGCAAGCTGCTGCCGTCTTCCGCGTCGAACAGGAGCATTTTTTTCGGCATCAAGGCGAGCCGGCATGGCATGCCGTTCGAAAAGCGGTCTTCGCGACCGGACAACACCCGCAGACTGCCACCGTGACCGGTGTCGCACACCAGCAATGTCTGCGCACCCAGCTGCTCGACCAGGCCCACAGTGGCGGCAATCTGTCCGGCATCGCTGAGCAATACATGCTCGGGGCGTACACCCAGAACCGCCCGGCCTGTGGCGGGTCGCGTCAGGCGCTGGGCCGGCAAGGCCACTTCCATTCCCGCGCCACGGAAGCATGCGCCATTGGCACTGGTCGTCAGCTCACCCTCGAGAAAGTTCATCTCCGGCGCACCGATGAAGCCGGCCACAAAGCGGTTGGCCGGGCGATCGTACACCTGCAACGGCGTGCCTACCTGCTGCACCCGGCCCTGGTTCATCACCACGATGCGATCACCCAGCGTCATGGCTTCGACCTGATCGTGGGTGACGTAGATCATGCTCGTGCCGATGCGTTTGTGCAGTTCACCGATTTCTTCGCGCATGCGCACGCGCAGCTTGGCAGCGAGGTTGGACAGCGGCTCGTCGAGGAGGAAGGCATCCGGCCGCCGCACTAGCGCGCGGCCCAGCGAGACGCGTTGCATCTGCCCGCCCGATAGCTGACCTGGCTTGCGTGTCAGCAGGTGTTCAATGCCCAGAATGTCGGCCGCCCACTTCACTTGCCGCTCGATTTCCGCCGGTTCGGTCTTGCGCATGCGCAGACCAAAGGCGAGGTTGTCGTAGACCGACTTGTGCGGGTACAGCGCGTAGTTCTGGAACACCATGGCGATGTTGCGGTCCTTGGGCTCCAGGTCCGTCACGTCACGCTCGCCGATGCGGATGCTGCCGCTGCTGGTATCTTCCAGACCGGCCACCATGCGCAGTGTGGTCGACTTGCCGCAGCCCGAAGGCCCGACGAGCACGATGAACTCGCCGTGCTCAACCGTCAGCGAGAACTCGGCCACCACCGTCAAAGGACCAAACGCCTTGCGCACTTTGTCGAGAATGATCTGTGCCATCAAAGGCCTCCTTTTGCCGCTGTAACGGGCATCACCGGCAACCTGGACAAGGCATGATTCACCACCGCCAGCCCGCGCTGCGCCTGCTTGTAGAGCGCGAACAGTTCGGTATAGAAGGCCGCCCGCTGCGGATCAGGTTGGGCAGTTTCGAGCACCTCGGTGCAGGCTGTTGCGGCGCTGTACTCATCGCTGAAAACACCCACACCCACATGATACGGTTCGATCAGCTCAGTCATGATTTCATCCTTATGATTGCGGGAGACGATGGTGTTGCAGTACGCGGATTACCGCGGCCTGCAGTGATGTATCTGGCGCAACGCGGGTGCACCAGTTCATCGATGAAATAGGTCACTCAGCGGTTTTGAGATGTTCGGACCGTCAAGCTGACTGCTTTTTGGTAGCGGCACCTGACTGCCTCGTCTCGTTGCTTCCCGCAATTAGTTCGGCGGCTTTTTCGGCCATGGCCATGATCGGCAGATTGGTATTTCCGCTGATTACGGTCGGCATGATCGAACCATCGATGACTCTGAGGTTGTCTATCCCCCTGACCCGCAACTGACCATCGACAACAGCGTTGCTGTCTTCGCCCATGCGGCAGGTTCCGACAGGATGATAGATCGTTTCGGCGCGCTCCCGAATCCATTTTTTGCGGGAGTCGACACTGGTAAACGCATCGATATCGATCTTTCGTTTCACGAATTTTCTCAGACCAGGTTGATCGATAATCTCGCAAAGCTGTTTGACGCCTTCCTGCATGCTGACGAAATCCGACTCGTCAGAGAGAAAACGGGGATCGATAGCGGGAGTGTCAGATGGGTCTGCCGATCGCAGTCGCAATGTTCCACGGCTCTTGGGCCGAAGCTGGCAAACGCGAATCGCGAAACCATGAGCGATGCGTTCGTTGGGCGGCGGATTTCGGAGTGCGACGATGAGATGAGCTTGCCACTCCGGCAGCGACGAATTTTTATCGGGCCCCCAGAAGGCGCCGGCTTCGACGCCTTGCGACGTTGCGGGACCCGTGCCCCGAAGAATGTATTGCGCCCCCGCGAGGCCGCCCTTGATCAGGCCGAGATACGGCGTCAGCGTAACGGGCTGAGAGGCTTCCAAGCGAATCGCACAGTCCAGATGGTCCTGCAGGTTGTCTCCGACGCCAGCGGAATCGAGGACAGGCTTGATGCCAAGCGATTGCAGGTGATCCGCGGGCCCGATCCCCGACAGCATCAGCAGTTGCGGTGAGCCGATGGCTCCGGATGTCAGCAGTACCTCGCGCTCTGCCGAGATGGTTATCTCGCGTCCTCCTTTCTCGATGACCACGCCGCGCGCGCGCGTTCCCTCCATCGCGATCCGGCGAACTCTGCAGTTGGCCATGAGGGTGAGATTGCTTCGTCCCTTCGCGCGATCGAGATACTTGAAGGCTCCGGATCGCTTTCCTTCCGCAATGG
>JAURMJ010000227.1 GCA_030830765.1 Quisquiliibacterium sp. | reverse complement strand
TCTGTTTTCTTCTCTTTTTATCAGGAAATCTGAGTAAGGGTTGAAAGTGCCGTCATAGTCGCTATCGTATGTATAGATGTATCCAGTGCGGTCAAACCAACCTTTACTAGCTGGAGTATCACTGCCTTTGTAGAATCCAAATCGAGCATTCCACTCATCAACGACGGAGTTTTTATTGCCAGGTGTGTAAACTTGTTGACCTTGGGCGTTCGTACAATCGCCGTTTTTTAAAATTTCGGCGAGTTCTGCTGCGTTTGTCGACCCGCTTGGATTAAACCACCCCATTTCTCCGGGTGTGAATTCATCAGCTTGTTTGCTTTTGATTTGATACCAGGAACTACTGGCGTCATTCGCAGCTAATCCATAAGGTGCAGTGTCACTCGTCGAGACCAGACCAATTGGTTGTACGCAACTAGTCTGCGCACTACCAAGTGTTGCGGTTGCAAACGTGCCAACTGAATAGCTGCTCAGCCCGCCCAAAACAGGGATAAAGAATGTCGAAATTCCGCTGATCTGCTTTTCGCATCTGACGTATTTGGCCTCGGCGGGATCAGTTGTCGCGTTAGTGGGTGTCGTTCCGAACGTGATGTCTGTGCCGGTAATGGCAGGCGAGGTTTTTTGAAATCTAACTTTGTGCAGGTTCGCGGCAGTGATCCCTGCAGATTGCGCGCGGGTAATGGCGGTGCTTGTCTTATCCAACTCAGCTGCTGCTGCGAGCGCACAGGAATCGAGTGATGACTGTAATTCACTCCGAGCAACATACAGCGTACCGAGGTCAATGACCAGCCCCGCAAAACCCAGCAGGACAGTCAGACTCAATCCGACAATGACAGCGATAGCTCCCCGCTCGTTGTTTGGTTTCGGCTCTCGCATACTCCACTGCTCAGGGTGATTTAGATCCTGTGGTAATGCTACACCCATCAAGACCTAAAATGGCCTTTTCGGGTCGCAGCATTGGCATGAGGTGAGCGAATCAGAAGCTGGGTGTCAGACAAAACGTCATAAAGACTACGGTACCTGGAGTCGAAAATCGTCCATCCCAATGGAATCCCCAGCATTACAAAAAATGCGGGATGTAGATTGGCCGTGAGCCATATACAGCCGACATACAGTGCAACCGTCACCATGTACCGGGCTAATGCACGAGCGCGGGATAGTTGCTGAGACTCGCTCGTCATCAGAACGACTCCCATCGTTTTCATCGGCAGCGTCTGCCTGCCTTCGCTCCACGACCAGGTGAAGTAAACCGCCAGTACCAGCAGGATGAATCCCTGAAAAATCCAGCGCATCACGCCGGGTTCGCCTTTGAATTGCGCCAGCGCCGAAAATCCGTAACCGAAGAAGAACAGCACGCCAAACAGCAGGATGCCCTCGTAGGCGATGCACATGAATCGTCGCCAGGGGGTGGCTGGAACCACAGTTGGCGCATCGCACAAAGCCTGGCCGGGATGGGTGCCTTCATCGTCGCTGATGGCGCCAGCTTCGTTGCAAGCTTTTAGTTTCTTCTTGGATGCATTCATCGGTTGGTTGTCCGATCGGTGTTGGCTGTAGTTCACGGCAGCAGGGTGGCCAAGCCCAGTTGCCTTGACCGCCCTGCTGCGCCGCAGTATTCTACCGGGCTCTACCCAGAGCGGCTCCTGTGCCGCGGCCGTTTTTTCGGTCGTACTCAGGGGCCGTTGTCTTTACATCGGCAGGCAAACCGCCGGCAGATGCTCAAGACGCGCAATGCATCGGAGTCGCCCCACAAGGGCGGCAACGGCGCTTTCATTCAGTCTCACAGGTCCCGTGCCAAGGTCTTCGTCGGGGTGGCGATCTTCTGATCGTTGCGTTGGCGGCGGCGGGCGGGCTCCCTGGACCTTGAAAGGAAGGTTATGGAAATCACAGGCGCGGAAATCGTCGTGCGCTGTCTGCAGGAAGAGGGTGTTGAACACCTGTTTGGATACCCTGGCGGCGCAGTCCTCTATATCTACGACGAAATCTACAAGCAGGACAAGTTCCAGCACATTCTCGTGCGGCACGAGCAGGCAGCAGTGCATGCTGCCGATGCCTATGCCCGTTCGACCGAGAAGGTGGGCGCGTGCATTGTCACGAGTGGGCCCGGCGTCACGAACGCCGTCACCGGGATTGCCACGGCCTACATGGATTCGATTCCGATGGTCATCATCAGCGGTCAGGTGCCGACGCACGCGATCGGTGAGGATGCCTTCCAGGAATGCGACGCAATCGGCATCACGCGTCCGTGTGTCAAGCACAACTTCCTGGTCAAAAACGTCAAGGACCTGGCCGAGACAATGAAGAAGGCCTTTCACGTGGCCCGCACCGGAAGACCGGGGCCGGTCCTCGTGGACATTCCGAAAGACGTCACGCGCGACAAATGCCGTTTCGTCTATCCGGACAAAGTCGAGATGCGCTCCTATAACCCGGTGGTGCAGGGGCACCAGGGGCAGATCAAAAAAGCGCTGAACCTGATTCTTCATGCCGAGCGGCCGATGATCTACACCGGCGGCGGTGTGATTCTCTCGAATGCTGCTGAGGAATTGAACCGGTTTGTCGATCTGCTGGGGTTCCCGGTCACCAACACCCTGATGGGCTTGGGCGGCTATCGAGCCAGCGATAAGAAATTTGTTGGCATGCCTGGCATGCACGGCACCTACGAAGCCAACATGGCGATGCAGCATTGCGATGTGCTGATTGCAATCGGTGCCCGCTTCGATGACCGCGTCATCGGCAATCCGAAGCACTTCGCGCAGAACCCGCACAAGATTGTTCACATCGACATTGACCCTTCATCGATTTCCAAGCGTGTCAAAGTCGACGTGCCGATCGTTGGCGACGTCAAGGAAACCCTGAACGATCTGATTGACCTGCTCGATGGCGCGATGAAGGGCGGCAGTTCGCTGAACACTTCCGCGCTGGCTTCCTGGTGGACCCAGATTGAGCAGTGGCGGACTAAGGACTGCCTCAAGTACGACCGCGATGCCACGACGATCAAACCACAATTTGTCGTCGAGAAACTCTGGGAAATCACCAAGGGTGATGTCTTCGTCACCTCGGACGTCGGTCAGCACCAGATGTTTGCTGCACAGTACTACCGGTTCGACAAGCCGCGTCGCTGGATCAATTCCGGTGGCCTGGGCACGATGGGGGTTGGGTTGCCCTATGGCATGGGCGTGCTGCTGGCCAACCCGGGTTCGCAGGTGGCCTGCGTCACCGGTGAAGGCTCGATTCAGATGTGCATCCAGGAGCTTTCGACCTGCAAGCAATACGACCTGCCGGTCAAGATCATCAACCTGAACAACCGCTATCTGGGCATGGTTCGCCAGTGGCAGCAGATTGAATACGGCAAGCGGTACTCCGAGTCGTACATGGATGCGCTGCCCGATTTCGTGCGGCTTGCCGAGGCCTATGGCCATGTCGGCATGCGCATCGAAAATCCCGAGGATGTCGAGCCCGCGCTGTATGAGGCCTTCCACGGCAAGCACAAGGATCGCCTGGTCTTCCTGGATTTCATCACCGATCGCGAAGAGAACGTCTGGCCGATGGTGCAGGGTGGCAAGGGCCTGACCGAGATGCTGCTTGGCGCGGAGGATCTGTGATGCGACACATCATCTCGGTGCTTCTGGAAAACGAAGCTGGTGCGCTGTCGCGCGTCGTGGGTCTGTTCTCGGCCCGTGGCTACAACATTGAATCGCTCACCGTCGCACCCACTGAAGACCGTTCGTTGTCCCGCATGACGATCGTCACTTCGGGGTCCGACGATGTGATCGAGCAAATCACCAAGCATCTGAATCGCCTCATCGAGGTGGTCAAGGTGGTTGGCCTGACTGAGAGCCCTTACATCGAGCGCGAGCTGATGCTGATCAAGGTGCGCGCGGTCGGCAAGGATCGGGAGGAGATGAAGCGAATGGCCGACATTTTTCGTGGCCGCGTCATCGATGTGACCGATCGCACCTACACGATCGAACTGACCGGTGATTCGGCCAAGCTCGATGCGTTCATCGAGGCGCTCGATCGCGCATCGATTCTTGAAACCGTTCGTACCGGCAGCTCAGGCGTTGGGCGCGGCGAACGGGTATTGAAAGTCTGATTTCCACAGGAAGAGGCAAGCATGAAAGTTTTTTACGACAAGGACTGTGACCTGAAGCTGATCAAAGGCAAGAAGGTTGCGATCATCGGTTACGGTTCGCAGGGTCATGCCCACGCACAGAACCTGAATGACTCTGGCGTCAAGGTCGTCGTCGGCGCTCGCAAGGGCGGTCCGTCCTGGGACAAGGTCAAGAAGGCCGGTCTGAAAGTTGCCGAGATCGCAGATGCGGTCAAGGGTGCCGACTTCGTCATGATGCTGATGCCCGACGAGCACATCGGTGATGCCTATCGTGAACTGGTTGAGCCGAATATGAAGAAGGGCTCAATGCTGGCCTTTGCACACGGTTTCAATGTGCATTACGGCCAGGTGATGCCGCGTGCTGACATCGACGTGGTGATGGTCGCCCCCAAGGCGCCTGGTCACACCGTGCGCGGCACTTATGCGGCCGGTGGCGGCGTGCCGATGCTGGTCGCTGTGCACCAGGATCGCTCCGGCGTGGCCCGCGACATGGCGCTCTCGTACGCCTGCGCAATTGGTGGTGGCCGTGCCGGCATCATCGAGACCAACTTCCGCGAAGAGACCGAGACCGATCTGTTCGGCGAGCAGACCGTGCTGTGCGGCGGAACTGTCGATCTGATCAAGGCTGGCTTCGAGACGCTGGTTGAGGCTGGCTACGCGCCGGAAATGGCCTACTTC
>JAURMJ010000226.1 GCA_030830765.1 Quisquiliibacterium sp. | reverse complement strand
TCACACGATGATCGCGCCTGAGACGGATCGGCTGCAAAGCTATCGTATCGAGAAGGGGCTAATCCCGCCCCCCGAACCCGTCGTCGAACCCATTGCCGAGGCTGATGCCGAAGACGTCGAACGCGATGCAGAGGGAGGGATCATCCCGCCCGCCTATCGCTATTTCAGCTTCACAATGCCTTTTACCGGCAATATCGGCACGACCAAACGCCTGTTCAGTATGGAAGTTTCGCTGTCGGTTTTCGGCTCACCCTTCGTGGGCGATGTGGTTGTGCTTCGCCTCCAAGAGATGGAGGCGCAGCTGCGCCCGGTGGTGCTGGCACAGATGCAAGGCTTGAGCGAGGACGAGGTCCGCAACCCGGCCATGCGCAACGCGCTGGCGCTGCGCATCCGCGACGCTCTGAACGCGGAATTCATGACCTTGGGCGAAGAGCTCGAGATCGACAATGCGATGATCACATCGGTCGTTCTGACCTGATCTGACGCGCTGGCACGGCATTTGCAGACGATTGGGCAGACCTTCGCAAAGGACGCCCGATGAATATGATGCCAAAACTGACCGAACCGCGTGACGCGTGCGATGCAAGCGTCGATGATTTCTCGATCGAGATCGGCCTTTTCGATGAGGCCGATCTCGAGGATAGCCACATGGTGGTGCCCCTTGCCCGCTATCTGGGCGAGCTGCGCGATCTTCCCAACACGCAGCGCTGACAGGGCCACCCCGTGCGGGCCGCTTAGAAAAAGAACAGCTGAAACTCCAGTATGATTAGCAAAGCGATCAAGAATACGGTTGATATCGCAGTAACGGTCGGTGACATGGCAGCATCGGATCTGATTGATTGCGCGTGAAATTATGATCACTACCCGTGTCGTCAAGCCGATCTTTTGAAAAATCATCGGCGCCTTGGCTGAAAGATGCATCTGGGCAAACTTTATATCATTTTATCAGCACCTTACGAACCAACCACAATCAACTTGTGTCCCCCCTATGTCCCCCGGCGCGTCTCCGCGCGCCCGTGGACATAGGGGGGACACAGCGCATCAGAAAGCGCAGTCCAGGAGCATCGCAGTGCTCCGTCTAGAAACGAAAGTCTTGATTTATGGCGATCGGATGGTGCTGCCACCCCGCAGCCTCTCCGAGGCTGCACGCGAAGCGCAACTCTACGCCCTCACCGGCGTCCCGCCTCATGCCCAACGAGGCATGACGCTGGCACAGGCGCTGCGCTATGCGCAGCAGCACAGCCTGAAGCGCCCATCCGAGAGCGAGGTGCGGCGCAGCTTCATGCGTTCCCTGCGGCCGTAGCCTTCCGCGCTCAAAGTATCAGGCCGAGTTCAAGTGCAATCAGCAGTGAAATCAAGAATAGCGAAGAAATCAGGGTGGTGGCAGGCGACATGGCAGAAAAACGGTTGCTCGATTTTCCGCGCAGGTATGATCATCTGCACAGTCGTCAAGACTACCGCCCTAGAGGATGGCTGTTTTTCTATGAACCTGCAGTTTTTTTCTAGGAGATGCGTGAAAACATCTAAGACACACAGTAAAAATCTCTGAGTATCTCAAAGAAAAAGGCCCCCAGGGCGGGGGCCTTTCTTGTTCATGGCAGTGCGCCTTAGCCTTGCAGCAGGCTGAGCACACCCTGCTTAGATGCATTCGCCTGTGCCAGCATCGCGGTGGCCGCCTGCTGGAGGATCTGCGCCTTGGCGAGGTTGGTGCTTTCCGCCGCGAAGTCGGCATCTTGAATGCGGCTTTGCGAAGAGGAGATATTCGTCGAGATATTCGTAAGGTTCGAGATCGTGTTATCAAGACGGTTGGAGATAGCGCCGAGATTAGCCCGAGCTGTGTTGATCTTATTGATGGCTCCATCAATCGTACGGATTGCGTTTGCGGCGCCAGAAGTTGTAGCAATATTCACAGATGCGACAGTCGCCAATGAAGCAGTACCGCCGGTTGTGGTACCATTAAGAGTACCAAAGAAGCCGTCCTCAGCTGTCGCATCGTCACCAGCTACGGTAAATGACTTGATTGACGAAAGGGTCATTTGACCGACCACCGTTCCGGTGGCGGACCCCCCGCTTTCGACAATAGTCGCTGTATCTGCGGTAGACAAGTCAGCGCCCACTCGATCCAAAGCTTCGAGCGTAATGGTTGTAGTGTTAGTGGTGGTGTCAAAGCCAGAAACAGCAATATCCTCGCCACCAAGATGCGTCAGTACAATTTCAGAAGTATCGTCGCCAAATGCGGCAGTGATACCGGTTACACCTGACTTTGCGTTGATAGCGTCTTTGATTGCACCAAGGTGAGATGTCGACGCGACAGTTGCGCTGATTGTGGTAGCGGCATCGCCAGTCAATGTAAATGCAACACTCTCAGCAACTGTAAGGCCGGACAGTTTCGCCTTTGTGATGGCAGTCGCGGACACGCCGGTTGTTGCAGTGTTGGCGTTGACAGTTGCAGCGACATCCTTTGCAGAGGCCGAAGCAGCAATCGCGATTACCGCAGAACCCAGATGTCCGTTGATCGTCAAATCGTCACCGTCAATTGTATTTGCAGCAACTGCATGCGGGTCGGAGAGGAGCTGATAATTTCCAATCGACGCAGCATTGGTGCTGTCGACAGAAAAATTTAGCACTTGTGACTGATCCGCGCCAATTTGTAGCTGCTTCGAAGTAAACGTACCATCAAGAACGGCAACCCCGTTCCATGTCGTTTGACCTGCAATACGGTCAATCTCTGCAATCAGCTGAGCAACTTCAGCCTGAAGATTGGCACGGTCTCCAGCGACGTTCGTGTCGTTCGCCGATTGAACGGCGAGTTCACGCATACGCTGAAGAATGTTGGTGACTTCGTTGTGCGCGCCTTCGGTCGTGTCAATCAACGATTGACCATCTGCAGCGTTGCGGATCGCCATGTTCAAACCACGGATTTGTGCTTCCATCCGCGATGAGATTGCCATGCCAGCCGCGTCATCGGCGGCAGTGTTGATCCGCAGACCACTAGAAAGCCGCTCCATCGCGCTTTCCATCGTACGGTTTGCCGATGATGCCGAAGTAGCCGCACCGAGCGCGCCGATGTTGGTGTTGATAGCTAGAGCTTCGTCTCAATTTTGTCAGAAGTATCTGATTACCATCAGAAAATGCGCCGCTCCAGCGAAATGCTCTGAAAGTAGGGGACTCTAGGGGGACACAAACCGCTTATTTTCGGTGAATGAGCACGCCAAACTTTTCGCCCTCGTCTCTGAATTCAACGCCCCGCCCAGTGAAGAAGTCGACGATGGAAACCATCGTAGAAACGCGCATTGTTGTAAGGGCGCTGGGCTCGCCTGCGGTCGCTTCTAGTCGTCTGACAGTAGAGAGCGACACCCCTGCCCCATCAGCAAGTTCAGTCTGACTGACACCCAGCAGGGCACGGGCAGCAATGATCTGTTGGGCCGAGGGAAGGTTCACGTCGATTTCTCCTATGTCGTGACCTTATCGCTTAACGCCAAGAAAGAGCAATATGACTATTTTCGAGCTTGAATGACATTTTTTTGTTCTTATTATGTATTATAATGTCCTATTTAGAGCCAAATAAGATGAAACTATCTGACGCAAAGCTCATGCAGCTTGTTCGCAACCACACCGGAGGCAAGCGTTACATAAGCGACCCCTTGACCCGTGGGCTGCAAATTCGCGTCAGTCCCAACAGTGTAAGGTTCTGCTACCGTTACCGCATCAACGGTAGCCAGCGTGTTATCACGATCGGTCCGTTTCCAGAACTGACCCTGAGCGCAGCACGCCAAAAGGCGATGGAGCTTGGGCGCGCGGTTTTGGCGGGTGAAGACCCCCTTGAAGAACGCGCAACCATCAAGAGCGTTCCTCGGCTCAGCGAATTCTTCTGGCAGCACTATCTGCCGAATATCAAGATGCAGAAGCGCAGCTGGAGCCTCGACGAAAGTGTGTTCCGTATTCATCTGGAACCTGTTTTTGGCAAAAAGGGCATGAACGACATCACACCCAACCAGGTGAACCGCTTCAAGGAGATGAAACTGGCACAAGGACTTTCACGCAGCATTATCAATCGAATGCTTGTTCTGCTGGGCAGCCTCTATACCAAGGCCAAAAAATGGCAGTTCGTTGCTGTGCAAGATCGCTCGGCGCTGGGCTTGGAGCTCCTAAGCAATCCCAACCAGATCACGCGTTTTCTCGATCAAGATGAGACCCGCCGCCTTTTTGCTGCCGTTGAACAATCCGAATGTGCCATGGCGCGCCACATCATCACCTTTTTGCTGCTGACCGGAGCCCGCAAGCGCGAGTGTTACGATGCGAAATGGCAAGATTTCGACCTAGACCGTGGTCTATGGACTATTCCCGAAAACAAGTCGGGCCAGCCACGCGTCGTCACCGTCTCGAGCGCAGTGGTCGAGTTGCTGCACACGGTTGCCGATCTGCACCGGAAAGCGTTACCCCAGGGGCAGTCTTCGCATGTTTTCTGCAATCTGCGCACGGGACGCCCCTATTATCACTTCTATCAAACTTGGAACCGCATTCGCATTCGCGCTGGGCTTGAAGATTTTCGCATGCATGACCTGCGTCACAGCTTCGCCAGCGCCCTCGTCAGCAACGGCGTCTCACTGTATGAGGTGCAGGAGTTGTTGGGGCATTCATCCCCACGGACAACAATGCGTTACGCTCACCTGAGCCAGGAACGCCTGCGCAAAAGCGCTGAAGTCGCTGCACAAGTGTTCAAGACCTGAACGCCATATCCGTTAGGAAACAGCAGTTTTTCTAGGATAATCCATTTTTTTCTTGGGTAACCTTGAGAAATTCGTCGAGTTCCTTGACCAGTTCGGGCGGCCCCAAGACACGCACCCGCCCTAGCCAATCTGGATGAAGGATTTCGTGCAGTAGCTCTCGATGGCCGCAACAGCGCAAATGAACCAGCAGCGAACCATCATCTTGTCGTTTTTGCCATTGGCTTGGGTGGAAGACGAGGCTTTCAGCCCTTGGAGCGACGCTGGCATCGAATTCTAAAACCGCCGTGACCGTCGCATCGCCATGAAAAATGCCAAAGCTTGCGCCTACCCAATCTG
>JAURMJ010000225.1 GCA_030830765.1 Quisquiliibacterium sp. | reverse complement strand
CTGAGCTACGCCCCGGAGGAACGGAAGTGTACCCCAACCCGCGAAAAGCCCAAAACGGCAGAGCGGACCCATCATTCAACGCAGAGAGTCGGCGATCCGATTGGCGATCCGGTCAGCCAACCCCTGATCACCAGCCTCGACCATCACGCGCAACAAGGGCTCCGTGCCCGACGGACGAATCAGGATTCGCCCCTTGTCACCGAGCTCGGCCAGCGCACTCGCCTGCGCTGCAATCAAACCGGCGTGATTCTCCCAATCGAAACCGCGCGCGATCCGCACATTGATCAGTTTTTGCGGGAACAGGCGCAGTTCAGCCGCCAGATCAGCCAGCGTCTGCTCGCCACCTCGCAAGGCCGCAAGCACCTGTAACGCACTGACAGTCGCATCGCCCGTCGTGTGGCAGTCCAGGCACAGCAGATGCCCGGAACTCTCGCCCCCATAAAGCCAGCCACGCGCCTGCAGGGCCTCAAGCACATAACGGTCACCGACCTTGGCCCGGAAAAAATCCACGCCGAGCCGATTGAGCGCCTGCTCAAGCGCCAGATTGCTCATCAGCGTGCCGACGACACCCGCTACCGGGTGATGACGCAACCTGTCGCGGACAATCAGGTAAAGCAGTTCATCGCCGTTGTATGCGCGCCCCTTGCCATCGACCATCACCAGCCGATCGGCATCACCATCCAGGGCGATCCCGAGGTCGGCATGATGTTCGAGAACTGCCGCCTGCAGCGCGCCCGGAGCAGTCGCGCCGACGCCAGCGTTGATGTTCATGCCATCGGGACTTGCACCGATCGTGATCACATCGGCGCCCAGTTCATGAAAGACCTTGGGAGCCACGTGATAAGCCGCACCATTTGCGCAGTCGACAACCAGCTTCATGCCGTACAGATCCAGTCGGGACGGGAACGAGCTTTTACAGAACTCGATGTAACGACCGGCCGCATCATCAACACGGCGCGCGCGCCCCAGGTGCTCGGAGCTCACGCAGGCCATCGGCTCCTCAAGTTTTTGCTCGATACGCTCCTCAATGGCATCAGGCAACTTGTTACCGTCACCGGAAAAAAACTTGATGCCGTTGTCATCGTAGGGGTTGTGTGAGGCACTGATCACGACACCCGCAGACAAACGCAATGCACGCGTCAGATAGGCAATGCCAGGAGTCGGCAACGGACCGGTCACGTAGACATCGACACCGGCAGCCGCAAAGCCAGCCTGCAGCGCAGCCTCAAGCATGTAGCCCGAGATCCGGGTGTCCTTGCCAATCAGCACCGCTGGCCTGCCATGCCCTTCACGACGCGCTGCGAGCACCGTTCCGGCCGCATAGCCGAGCTTAAGCATGAAATCGGGTGTAATCGGAGACTCCCCGACTCTGCCCCTGACGCCATCCGTTCCGAAATACTTGCGAGCCACGTTCTCTTCGACCTCTTTCAGTTCAACTGTCTACGGCCGTAAAAGCCTCTTGAGCAACGGCATGCCAGACTGTCAGCGCATCGCGCGTCGCTGCGACATCATGCACTCTGACAATCGCCGCTCCTCGCGCAACCGCTGCCAGAGCACCCGCAAGACTGCCCGCGAGGCGCCCTGCAAGATCGCGTCCCGTCAGCTGTCCGATCATCGACTTGCGCGAGACTCCAACCAGCACCGGCGCTCCGAGTTCGGCCAGCGAACGGGTTTCACGCAACAGACGCAGATTATCCTCCAGCGTCTTGCCAAATCCGATCCCCGGATCGACCAGCAGCTGGTCCCTTGCAATGCCGCGCCCACGCAGTTCGGCAAGCCGCGCGGCCAGAAAACTGCGCACCTCGGCGACAACATCACGATAGACCGGCGCCTGCTGCATCGTGGCCGGCTCGCCTCGCATATGCATCACGCACAAAGCGGCCTGCGTGCCGGCGACGGCACCGATACTTTCAGGATCTCTGAAGCCCTGAACATCGTTAATCATGTCGACCCCCAACGCGAGGGCCAGGCGCATGACCTCCGCATGTCGAGTATCAACCGACACCGGAACGCCCGCAGCAAGCAGTGCCTCGAGCACCGGAGCGATTCTCTTCCATTCCGTCTGCACGGAAATCTGCTGTGCACCAGGACGCGTCGATTCACCGCCAATATCCAGAATGTCCGCGCCCTCATCGACCAGCGCAAACGCGTGGGCAATGGCCGCTTCGGCATTTTGATGCTGGCCGCCATCGGAAAAAGAATCGGGCGTGACGTTGACGACTCCCATCACCAGCGGGCGATTCAGCGACAACTCGAAACGGCCACAACGCAGCATCAGCAGCTCCGTTCAAACACCGACCAAAAACAACGTGATCCGACACTCAAAAGAAAAACGGCGGCCCGAAAGCCACCGTTTTTCTGCCCAGCCCCGCATCGGGCATTCAGGGCTATCCGGGATGCAGCTGCAGACCGCCGGGCTCAGGCCGCAGGCGTCTGCGGTGCGCCTTCGGTCTCCACCGGTGGGGGTGGCGGAGCACTTGGCTTGCCACCATCGCGATTGTCGCCGGAATTATCCTTCGGGGGCCGGGGATCACGGCCGGCACTGATGTCATCAATCTGATCGCTGTCGATGGTTTCCCATTCAAGCAGTGCCTTGGCCATCACTTCGACCTTTTCGCGGTTTTCCTCAAGGATGCGACGCGCGATTGCATACTGCTCATCGATGATGCGCCGGATTTCGGAATCGACCTTGCGCATGGTTTCTTCCGACACATGCGTCGTCTTGGTGATTGACCGACCCAGGAAAATCTCCCCTTCGTTCTCTGCGTACACCATCGGACCCATCAGGTCGCTCATGCCGTAGCGCGTCACCATGTCACGCGCCATGGCAGTCGCTCGCTCGAAGTCGTTGGACGCTCCGGTGGTCATCTGGTGCATGAAGATCTCTTCCGCGATACGCCCACCGAACAGCACTGAGATTGTGCTGAGCATGCGCTCACGATCCATGCTGTAACGATCGGTCTCGGGCAACTGCATCGTCACGCCAAGCGCACGACCTCGAGGAATGATCGTGACCTTGTGCACCGGATCAGTCTTGGGCATCAGTTTGGCGACAATCGCATGTCCAGCCTCGTGGTAAGCCGTATTGCGGCGCTCTTCCTCGGGCATCACGATCGAGCGGCGCTCGGCACCCATGATGATTTTGTCCTTGGCGCGCTCGAAGTCAAACATATCAACGAGACGTCCGTTGCGACGCGCAGCAAACAGCGCTGCCTCGTTGACCAGATTCGCCAGATCTGCGCCCGAAAATCCGGGCGTTCCGCGCGCGATGAGGTCGGCCCGCACATCAGGTCCGATCGGCACCTTGCGCATGTGCACATTCAGAATCTGCTCACGACCACGAATATCCGGCAGCGGGACAACGACCTGGCGGTCAAAACGTCCGGGACGCAGCAGCGCAGGATCAAGCACATCAGGACGATTGGTCGCCGCAATGACGATCACGCCCTGCCCTGTCTCGAATCCGTCCATCTCCACAAGCAGCTGATTGAGCGTCTGTTCACGCTCATCGTTGCCACCACCGAGACCCGCACCCCGCTGACGGCCGACCGCATCAATCTCGTCAATGAACAAGATGCAAGGCGCCTGCTTTTTGGCGTTCTCAAACATGTCACGCACACGCGCAGCACCCACGCCGACGAACATTTCGACAAAATCGGAACCCGAGATGCTGAAGAAGGGAACCTTCGCCTCGCCTGCAATCGCCTTCGCCAGCAGCGTCTTGCCGGTCCCTGGCGAGCCGACCATCAGCACACCGCGGGGAATCCGACCGCCAAGCTTCTGGAACTTGGACGGATCGCGCAGGAATTCAACCAGTTCCTGGACGTCTTCCTTGGCTTCGTCGCAGCCGGCAACATCGGCAAACGTGATGCTGTTGTTCGACTCATCAAGCATGCGGGCGCGCGACT
Organism: Quisquiliibacterium sp.; assembly: GCA_030830765.1. Classification (GTDB taxonomy): domain Bacteria; phylum Pseudomonadota; class Gammaproteobacteria; order Burkholderiales; family Burkholderiaceae_E; genus Quisquiliibacterium. Next base: position 639 of record JAURMJ010000225.1, on the reverse strand, counting down.
TGCCAAAAGAAAACGCGCCTCCACGACCGCCCCCGTTTTGCATCTGGCGCATGAAGAAGATCCAGACACCAACCAGCAACAGCATCGGGAACCAGGAAATGAACATGCTGGCCAGCAGGGACTGCTCTTCCTCAGGCTTAGCATTGACCTGCACGCCATATTTCATCAGGTCGCTGACCATCCAGGGGTCGGTCGGCGAATGGACGGTGTAGGACTTGTTGTCCTTGGTGCGAACGCGCAAGGTCCGCCCATCGACGCTGACGGAGTCGATACCACCGTCACGTGCCTCGGCCATGAACTGAGAATAGGGCATATCCGAACCACGCGACTGGCGGGAATCGAATTGCTTGAAGACGGTGAAAAGAACCAGCGCGACAACCATCCAGACCGCCGCCTTCGAGAAAACATTATTCACTAACTTCGCTCCTTCTAAGGGCGGTTGGATTTTACGCAGTTTGGGGCGTGCTTGCCAGTTGCAAGCTTTCCAACGTCTTTGATAAGTCGTTGATCCGAAAAGACCTTACAGACTGATCGCAGTCATCAGGCTCATTTCAGCCCCTTGCCGAGCAGATAGGTCTCGGCTGATTCATCCCGTGAGGCTTTGGGCTTGCGGGGTGACACCTTCACAAAACTGCGTTT
>JAURMJ010000224.1 GCA_030830765.1 Quisquiliibacterium sp. | reverse complement strand
GGTTCGCAGCCGATGTCGCGCTGATCGGTGATGCACGCTTGTCCGCGATTGCGTTGCGCCAAGCGCTGCCAGACCGCGACGCGGCAGACAAACCCTTTCATGGTGAGCCCTATCGCAGTTGGCTCGACGGCTTTGAGATGGCGGCCGATTTCACGCCGCAGCACACCGCCCGGACCGTTGACGCCCGGGCACTGGCGCTGGCGCTTGATCGTCTGCTGCCCCAGGATCGCAATGTGGTCTACGACGCCGGTAATTTTCTGCAGGTCGTGCCCTACCTTCGCGTGCCCGATCCACGCCGGTTGCGACAGGCCTCGGACTTTGCTTCGATCGGACTGGGCATCGGCGCCGCCCTTGGCTATGCCTGTGGCGTGCCGCAAGCCACCACGCTGCTTGTGGTCGGCGACGGCGGTCTGCTGATGACGCTGGGCGAACTGGAAACTGTTGTGCGCGAAGATGTTCCGCTGGTGATTGCGGTGATGAACGACGCCGCCTACGGTGCCGAAGTGCATTACCTGAAGATGCGCGACATGCCGGTATCGACGTCAGCGTTCGCGGATGTTGACTTCGCACCGATCGCACGGGCACTCGGGTTTTCCGTCGCCACGATCCGCAGCCTTCAGGACCTGGAGGCCGCTGCCGACCTGATCCGCCAGCCGGACGGCCCGGTACTGCTGGACTGCAAGATCAATGGCGCCATTCCAGCGCCCTGGCTGTTCGACGGCCATTGATGTGGTTGCGCTTGACCGGACCGCTCAGCCCGCAACTGATCTAAGCGTCTGACCCAGCCTTTTCAGCAGTCCAGCGCGCCAGCTTTTCCCGCGCCCCGTTGACGGCCGGATCCATCTGATCATCATGATCATCGCGCTTGGCACACAGTTCGATCACGTACCCGTTGGGATCGCGAAAATAGATCGAATCGATGAATCCATGATCCGAAATACCGCGGGTCTCGAGACCCAGCGCCTTGCCTTTGGCAAACATCAGATGAAGGTCTGGCTTTGCAACCTCAAGCGCAATGTGCAGATCAAAATCATGCTGCTGCTTGAACTCGAATGGCATGCCAGGCGCCTCGAAAAACGCCAGACAGGAGCCATCATCGAGCTGGTAAAAGGTGTGCAGGACACGGGTATCGCGACCAGTCTTGGTCTGCCTGATCTCGAAGGCCTCAACCAGCGGCAAGCCGAGAAAGTCTTCGTAGAACTCTCGGGTCTGCTCGGAGTCTTGGCAGCGGTAGGCGTTGTGATGGAGTTTTCGGATCATGATGGCTTCCAGGTCTGGTCATCGGATACCTAGTCAACTTACCATCACACGGGGTTTTACAGCCTGCCAGAACGAAAACGGTCGCCGGCATCGAACCGGCGCACCCTGTGCCGGCTGATGACCTTGGTGGCGCAGCGTTTGCCAATCCGCAGTGATCCTCTTTGACAACCGCGGGTTCCGGGTCTTGAGATGTGCGCCCCGCAGCTCAGGCGGAGGTGACAGGAAGTCCTTGATAATCCGATGACGTTTGCAAGCGTCCAGTCATTCTTGAGCCAAACAGGTCACCCATGAAAGCACTTCGGATCAACGATTACGACATGCACTACCTGGAGGTCGGGCAGGGTTCACCGGTCGTCTGCGTACACGGCTCGCTTTCCGACTTCCGCACCTGGAATCCGATACTCAAGCCGCTGTCGATCTCCCATCGCGTCATTGCGCCGAGCCTGCGGCATTTCTTCCCCGAGCACTGGGACGGCAAGCGCGGCAAGTTCACCATTGCTCAGCACGTGGACGACCTGATTGGGTTCATCGAAGCGCTCGCACTCGGACCCGTTGACTTGATCGGGCATTCGCGTGGCGGACACATTGGCTTTCGTCTCGCATCGCAGCGCCCGGATCTGATCCGCAAACTCGTGCTTGCAGAGCCTGGCGGCACCCTTGAAGACTCGCTGATTCCGCCCGGTGCGCAGGCATCGGGCCCGGCAGCCGGCAGTCGGGCCCATGTCGAAGAGGCCTCTGTAAAGATCGCTGCGGGTGACCTGGAGGGCGGTCTGCGCGCCTTCGTGGACGCAATCAACAGGCCGGGCAGTTGGGACGCACTGTCCCCCTATGACCGACAACTGCGCATTGACAATGTCTACACGCTGCTCGCGCAAGTCGATGAAGGTCGCCAGCCCTTTACGCGCGCTCAGGCTCAGGCGCTGAGCGTGCCAACGCTGTTCATTGGCGGGGCAGAGACTGGCGGCATGTTGGCCGTGATCGTGCGGGTGCTGTCGGACCTTGTGCCCGGCGCCCAATGCGTGATGATCCCGCAGGCAGGTCACAGCATGATCCGCCAACAACCCGCACGCTTTTGCGAAGCCGTGATGCCATTCCTGGATTAATTGCCTGACTTCGCAACGCCAGGATTGTGATCGCACGCGCATCGTGAACCGCGACCAGGTTGTCATGACCCAGGTCAGGCGACCGGGTGCCAGCCAGTCGAACAGCGCTTCTTGCGACGCCCGACCGTACTTTTTCCTCAGCGGGTGTGCAAGCCAATCCGGACTGGTTGACACGGCGGCTGCCAGCAGATTAACTCTCCGGAAACGCGTGTCCGGAATCGATGCCTTCAGGCCAATCTTCTCACTGGGTACCATGACCACAGATCTTCGCAGCGGGTTCTTTGCACCGCGAATGAGCCGCTTCAAAGCCTCCCCCAGCCAGCTTGCTGCGGTCAAGGTGCGCGAACTGATTGCCCAAGGACATGACATCGTCAAGTTCACAGCAGGCGAGCCTGACTTTCCGACGCCTGATCTCGCCAAGGCTGCGGCGCGCGCAATCATGGAAGCGAATGACATCCGCTACACGCCGGT